>JAIRML010000305.1 GCA_031258665.1 Oscillospiraceae bacterium
GATGTCATCCGTTCTGTTGTGCCTGGGTATGTCACGGACTGCATCGTGCGCCGCGATAATCTTGACCGCTATGATGACCGTCTGCGCGTGTCGTGCAATCTGATTGAGGCCTTTAACAAAATTATAGAGTTTATCTCCAAACACACATTGGATAGATTTTATCTTGAAGGAGCATTGTCGGTAAGCCCGCGTTCAAAGATAGCGCGTGAGCTTGTGAGCAATCTTCTATCGCACCGCGAATTTACCAGTACTGTTCCGGCAAAAGTTATCATTGAATGCGACCGCATTGTGACAGAAAACTGGTGCCTGCCGAGGCGGTCAGGAAAGCTTGACCCCGCCGCGTTTACGCCGCAACCGAAAAATCCGCTGATCGCAAACTTTTTTGTAAACATCAACTACGCCGACACACTTGGTTCCGGCGTCCGCAACCTGTACAAATACACGAAAATCTACACAAACGGCGGCGAACCGGAACTGATCGAAGGGGATGTGTTCAGAACAATTGTCCCGTTATCGCTCATGCGCGCAAGCAATAACGCTCAAATGAGCGATAAGATGAGCGATAACCACAGGGCGAGCGACAACGTGAGCGATCAAACTACTCGTGACAAGCTCTTGGCGTACCTGCGGGAAAACGGCGAAGTGACAGCCGCTGAGGCGGCGAAGGTCCTCGCCCGTTCCGCGCAAACGGCGCGACGCCTGCTGTCCGAACTTGTCGCAACGGGCGCCGTCATCGCAAGCGGGGCCAACAGAAATCGGAAGTATTGGGCAAAATGACGACGGAGACGCCGCGCGCTCACGGGCGGGCCGCTCCGTCATCACGGCACGCACTTTTTTGCCCGCGCCCCTTGCGAAACGGGGGGAAATTCTGATATAGTATCATCGGGCCTGTATCCCCGCACGGTTCCACCTGCGGGGATTTTCTATATTTTCCCTTTTTTCCGCGTCCCGGCACCGTGGGGGGAATCTTGACCGAACCGAAAAAATGCGATACACTAATGTGGGCTGCCCCCGCAGTCCATAACCCAAAATTCTCGTTTTTTATTGCCGCGAAGCGGCCATAAGGTGCCAACGTGGGCTGCCTCCGCAGCCCATAACCCAAAATTCTCGTTTTTTATTGCCGCGAAGCGGCCATAAGTTACCAACGTGGGCTGCCTCCGCAGCCCACAACCAAAATTCTTCTTTTTTATTGCCGCGAAGCGGCCATAAAAGTTACTATATAGAATGGGAGCGGGGCCGCCACAGGCGCGCCGCCGCCGCGTCCGGGAGAGAGAGGGCGCCCGCGCGGGCCCGCTGCATGAGGGGATTTTTCCATGTACACACAGGAAGAGCTCTGGAACCACATCTTGGCGGAATTGGCCCGGGACAACTCCCGGACCGTACTGCGCACGTGGTTTGAGGACATGCAAATCCTCAAGAGCACGCCGGAACACCTTGTTCTCTACACGCCGCCCGCCTTCAAGCGGGACATCGTCCAGCGCCGCTACCTCGACCGCATCCGGGATATCTTAGAGGGCTTGCAGGGCGGGCCGGTGCTGGTGGAGATCCTCACCGAGGAAGAACTGGAGGAGTATCGGCGGCGGGAGACCCTCTCCGCGGAGACATCCGAACAGAACCTCTTCACGTTCGACCGCTTCGTCGTCGGGTCCTCCAACAAGTTCGCCCACGCGGCGGCGCAAGCCGTTGCGGACACACCGGCCAAGGCCTACAACCCCCTGTTCATCTACGGGGGCTCCGGCCTCGGCAAAACACATCTGCTGTACGCCGTCATGGACCGCATCAGCCAGCTCTACCCCTCCTTCACGATCCACTACGTCACCGGAGAACAGTTCACGAGCGAACTTGTCACCGCCATCCGGGTCGGGAAAAATTACGAATTTCACGAGACCTACCGAAAACTGGACGTTCTTCTCGTGGACGACATCCAATTCATCGCCGGCAAGGATTTCTCCCAGGAGGAATTTTTTTACACCTTCAACGCCCTATACGAATCCGGGCACCAGATCGTCCTCACCTCCGACCGGCCGCCGAAGGACATGAACCGGCTGGAAGAACGGCTGCGCTCCCGCTTCGAGTGGGGCCTCATCGCCGACATCCAACCCCCCGACTTCGAGACGCGCATGGCCATCGTAAACGCCAAGGCCGCGCGCCTCGGTCTCGCGGTGTCTGAGGACGTGGCCGAGTACATCGCCAACACGATCACTTCCAATGTGCGACAGTTGGAGGGCACCGTCAAGAAGATGCTGGCCTACCGGGATCTCATGCACAGCACCATCGACCTCGAAAGCGCGAAACGTGCGATCTCCGACATCGTGCGCGAGAGCCCGGGCCTCGCGCCCACGCCGCAGCTGATCCTGGAGGAAGTCTGCGGTTACTACAACCTGGACCCGGCGCTGATCCTCAGCGCGAACCGGCGGGCCGACTTGGTCACTGCCCGGCAGGCCGCCATGTACCTCTGCCGCCTGCTGACAGACCGGTCTCTCCACGACATCGGAAAATTTTTCAAGCGCGACCACACGACCATCAGCCACGGCTGCGAGCGGGTGGAACAGCAAAAATCCTCCGACCCCGCCTTCGCCCGGGACTTACAGACCATTGTTGAAAACATCAAGAGTCGATGACAACCCGCTGCCACAACTGTTTTTCTTTTTTCACCCCCCTATCGGGGGATGGGGATACAGACCATTGTTGAAAACATCAAGAGTCGATGACAAACCGCTGCCACAACTGTTTTTCTTTTCACCCCTGTCCCCCTATTTATCCCCTTGTCCGGGGGATGTGGATGGGGACAGCGGCCGGCGGCGGAGGGGGCGGAACATTGTGCCCCGCCGGCGGGGCGGGTGTCCCCAGGCTGTCCACCGCGGCGGCGCGCGTGCCGCGCCGTTCGCCGCAGGCGGTTGAGGCGGTTATCCACTGTCCACCGGACTACCGCCTCCTATGCCAACGTATATACTATTCTTTTCTCTCCTGAAATAGAACAAAAATATTGTGCCGTTCGGTCCGCGCGTCGGGGGCATCCCCCGGCGGCGCGGGCCGGACATCCATCTTTTGAGAGAGGAGGGGCGTTTGTGAAATTTTCCTGTGAAAAAGCGCTCCTGCTGGCAGCCATTGCCAATGTATCCCGCATCATACCCTCCCGCAGCAGCATCGCCGCGCTGGAGGGCATCCTGCTGGAAACCGGCGACCGATTGTGCCTGACCGGTTTCAACCTAGAAGTGGGCATCCGTACGGAGTTGGATGTGACTGTGGAGCGGAAGGGCAGCGTTGTCATCGGCGCGCGTCTGCTGGGCGAGATCGTGCGTAAACTTCCGGACGAGATCGTAACCGTTGACCTGCGGGACAAATTGGTGGTGAACATCCGCTGCGGCCAGTCGGTGTTTGACATCGCGTCCTGCCTGGACGGCGCGTCATACCCGGAACTGCCGGCAGTGTCGGAAGAGGAGGCGACCGCCCTGCCCCAGTCGCTGCTCCGCGGGATGATCCACGAGACGATCTTCGCGGTCTCCGACAACGAGAACAAGATCATTCACACCGGTTCTCAGTTCAATTGGGGGGATAAAAAACTCGTCATCGTCTCGGTGGACGGGTACCGGCTGGCGCTTCGGCGCGAGCCGGCGGAGGGGGTCGGCCTTCAGGGGAGCTTTGTGGTGCCCGGCGCCGCCCTGCGTGAGGTGGAGCGGCTGCTCTCCGACAGGGAGAACGAGACCGTGCGGCTCGTGTTGGGCGGCCGGCACATCTCTTTTCTGATGGGGGATACGGTGCTGGTCACACGGTTGCTGGAGGGGGAATTTCTCAACTATCGGACGGCCGTACCGGAGGATTTGCCCATCGATGTGCGGCTGAACATCCGGGACTTCACCGCCGGCATTGAGCGCGTGAGTCTGCTCATCAACGAAAAAATCAAAAATCCCGTCAAGCTGCTGATCCACCCAGGCCGCGTGGACCTGTCCTGCCGGACTTCCCTGGGTTCCGCCGCCGACGCGTGCGAGGCCGAGGTGACTGGCGCGCTGCCGGACGCCGGCTTTGAGATCGGGTTTAACCACCGCTATCTGTTGGACGCGCTGCACGTGCTGCCGGGGGAGACCTTCCGGTTGAAGCTGCTGAGCCCGCTGGCGCCCTGCGTGCTGGCGCCGGACGAGGGAGACGCCTACTTCTACATGGTGCTGCCGGTGCGGCTGCGCGCCGACTGACGATGCATATCGCGCGGCTGGACCTGCGGGGTTTTCGGAATCTGACCGCCCAGACGGTGTCCTTCTCGCCCCATGTCAACGTGGTGCTGGGGGACAACGCGCAGGGAAAATCCAATCTGCTGGAAGCCGTGTTTTACTTCGGCGGCGGCAAAAGTTTTCGTGCCCGGCGGGAACGGGAACTGATCCGCTTTGGGGAGGGGGAGGCCGCGCTTGGCGCGCACATCGTTTCGGGCGGCCGCCAGCAGACCCTGGAGGCGCGTTTCTCCGTCCACGCCCGGCGGATCCTCCGGGCAAACGGCGTGAAGCTGACATCGCCGCGGGAGCTGGTGGGGCGGCTGCCCTGTGTCTTCTTTGGACCGGAGGAATTGGACATCGTCCGCGGCGGCGCGGCGGCGCGGCGGCGCTTTTTAGACCTGGCGCTCTGTCAGCTCCGCCCGCGCTATCTGACGGCGCTCAGCGAATATGTCCGGCTGTACGGGCATAAGACACGCCTGCTGCGCGACAGCCGACCGGGCGCGGCGCTGGCGGACACCCTGCCGGTCTTCAACAGCCGATTGGCGGCCGCGGGGGCGGCGCTCATCCGGTACCGGGCGGACTTTGCCACCCGGGTCACGCCGGCGGCGGCGGCCCTGCACGGGGACATCTCCGGCGGGCGGGAGGCCCTGTCGTTGCGCTATGTGACACACGGCAGTCTGCGCCCGGACGACCCGGAGGAGGCCTTGGCGGCCGGACTGCTCGCGCTGATGGAGGAGCGGACGGAGGCCGAGAGGGCGGCGGCGCGCTGCCTGGTCGGGCCGCACCGGGACGACATTGACCTGCTGCTGGACGGCGTGCCGCTCCGCGCGTTTGGGTCCCAGGGCCAGTCCCGCACGGCGGCGCTGGCCCTCAAACTGGCTGAGCGGGACATCTTTCGGGAGGAGCTTGGCGAGACCCCGGTGCTGCTGCTGGACGATGTGCTCTCCGAGTTGGACAGCCGCCGGCAGGACTTTATTTTACATAGACTGGGCGGCGGGCAGGTGATCATCACCTGCTGTGAGCCGGGCCGTATGACGGGGCTCCCGGAGGGGAAAAACCTGCTGGTGGCGGCCGGCCGCGTCACGGAGGCCGCCGCGGCAGACGGATAGTTTTTTGTTGCCGCGAAGCGGCGGCCAAAAACAGAAATTTGGAATATGGGTTGCAGGGGCAGCCCACGTCGACGAAGGGGAAATGCGATGTATCTCCATTTGGGCAACAACGCCGTGGTTCCGCACGCCGTGGTGATCGGGATATTCGACTTAGAACTCACCTCTCAGTCACGGCTGACAAAACAGTTTTTGGCCCGCGCGCAGCGGGAGGGCCGCGTCGAAACGGCCTCCGACGATCTGCCGGCCTCGTTCGTCCTCTGCCAGCGCGACGGCGGCGCCCGCGTCTACCTCTCCCACATCTCAGCCGCCACCCTCGCGAAGCGGTTTGAAAAGATGAGCGCAGATTTATCAAATAATGGAGATGCTTCATAGTACCTTATTGCCGCGAAGCGGCAACAAAAAACAAGAATTTTTTGGGAACAGATCCCATCCGCGGTTTGCGGAATTCATTTCCGCAAACCGCACCTCGCGAGGCGCCTCAGCGCCTCGCTCCAACCCCCGTGTTGTTGAAAAACAAAGTTTTTCAACAAATAAAACAAGAATTTGGG
>JAIRML010000076.1 GCA_031258665.1 Oscillospiraceae bacterium
CAGCGTCAGCCACCCGTGCCCGCGCCAAAGCAGCGTCAGCCCCAGGGCCGGCGCCCCCACGGCCAGCGCCGCCAGGGCGGCCGCCCCCCCGCCGCCGAACGGCAGCCAGTAATGCGCGAGCGCCATGGCGCCGCTCAGGGCGAGGACCCCCGCAAAAAACCGCCGGGCGAGAAATTTTTCTTTGAGCGACAACGCGGGTCAACCCGGCGGCCAGGCCAGTGCCCGGCCGGACAGCAGATGAAAATGGAGGTGCGGCACCGACTGCCCGGCCAGCGCCCCCACGTTGGATACCACGCGGAACCCCTCCTCGAGCCCCTGCGCCTTGGCCAACCGCGCGATGACGGCAAAGATATGCCCCACCAGAACCGCGTCCTTCTCGGTGAGCACCGCCGCCGAAGGGATGTGCGGCTTTGGGATCACCAAAATGTGTACCGGCGCCGCCGGCGCGATGTCGTGAAACGCCATCACCAGTTCGTCCTCATAGACCGTCTTGGCAGGGATATCCCCGGTCGCGATGCTGCAGAACAGGCAATCCATCGTACAGTCCCCTCTCCCGTATATATCTGATTTTACTGCAAAAATATGTGGAATCATATCTCAGAGGCGCCTTCTGTCTTGGTATGGCGTCCCATCCATCTGTCGAGGCCGACCATGATGTAGCCCAACACCATAAAAACGACAGTTACGGCGAGAACATACCGCGCCACACCACCCACGCCAATGAGATCGATGTCCACAAAGAAATATGGGTAACGGCTGCCTCCCAAGTAAGTGACTCCGAGCGGAGCCGCGATGAGGGCATACAGCAAATAGCAAAGCGGGATGATGGCCCATCGAAGTGGGTCGGACGCGCGATAATGTCCTTTTTCATCAAAAAGCAGCCAGTCCAAAATCACGAGGACAGGTGTGAGCAAGTGGACAAAAATATTGCCGGCGCCGCCTTCAGTCATCGAAAACGGCGTATCCGCAAGCATGAATTGGTACACAAGCAATGTCAGGGTAATGGCGATCGTCACCGCCCCTTTGCAACACGGCCTATATGTGGCGGCCCCGTGCGAACCGCTCCTTTTCATCTGAACGGCCACATGGGCCGCCGATGCCGATAAAAGCGCCAAACACAGAAGATTGCTGAGCACAGTATAATATTTTATAAGGCTCAGATTGAATGTGTTTGGGACCCCAAATATCAGCAACAGACCTCCCAACGTGACCGCTGTGGCCGCTATTTTATAGACCAAAGAAGCCACCCGGCTTTTTATGTACATGGTTTCAGCCCCATTTCAAATGATGATTCCACTGCAAAAAAGCTAAGGAACGGATTGGATATACTGAATAAAAGCCCTCGTTCATTATGTTTTTGCAGTAAAATCAAATGATTTTTGTCCTCCGACAGAGCGGCTGTTTCCGCGCGGCCGGGCGAACACAGTTCGCCCCCGCGCCGCTGCGCCCGGCATTTGCCGCGCTGTTTGACAGGGACGACTCTCTTTGGTAGAATGAGGTCAGCTGAAGCTTTTTTGCAGTGGAATCAAAATTGATTCCGCACCAGAATCAAAATTTGACAGAGGGAGGGCGCCGCATGCCAGCCATTCAAGTCTCAGGCTTGACTTTTTCTTACGACGGCAGCGCGCAGACAGTTTTTGAAGACGTCAGTTTCCGGTTCGACACCACCTGGCGCCTTGGCCTGATCGGACGCAACGGACGCGGAAAGACGACCCTCCTGCGCCTGCTCATGGGGCAGTACGCATACCGCGGGCAGATCTCGGCCCCCGTGCGCTTCGACTACTTCCCCCCCGATGTGGACGACCACCGCCGGCCCGTGCGCGACATCGCGGCGCGCCTCATCCCCCCGGGCGAGACCTGGCGACTGTCCCGCGAGCTCTCTCTGCTCGCGCTGGACGAAGCGGCGCTCGATCGGCCGTTTGATACCCTCTCCCCGGGCGAACAGGTCAAATTTTTGCTGGCCGCGCTGTTCCTGCGCGAGGGGCACTTCCCGCTGATCGACGAACCGACCAACCACCTCGACCTGCGCGCGCGCGCCCTGGTCGGCCGCTACCTGCGGCAAAAGGAGGGGTTTGTGCTCGTCTCACACGACCGCGCGTTTCTGGACACCTGCGTCGACCACATCCTCTCCCTCAACCGGGCCGGCATCGAGGTGCAGCAGGGCAACTTTTCCACCTGGCAGCAAAACAAAGCGCGGCGGGACGACTTTGAACGCGCCGAAAACGACCGCCTGAAAAAAGAGATGAAGCGCCTCACCGAGGCCTCCAGACGAACGGCCGGATGGGCCGACCAGGTGGAGGCGGGCAAAATCGGCGGTCACGCGGCGGATCGGGGGCACATTGGGCACCAGTCCGCCAAGATGATGAAGCGCGCCAAAGCCACACAGCACCGCCGGGAGACCGCGGCCGCCGAGAAGGCCAAGCTGCTGCACAACCTGGAGTTGTCGGCGCCGCTGGCCCTGCGCCCCCTCACCCACCACGCGCCGCGCCTTCTGGACGTCGAAGGGCTTTGTATCTGTTACGGGGACAACATCGTCTGCGAAAACATCGGTTTTACGCTACGGCCGGGCCAGCGGCTGGCGGTCATGGGCGGCAACGGCAGCGGTAAATCCAGCCTCCTGAAACTGGTCATGGGCGAGGAACGCCCCCATACGGGGCGGGTCTCGCGGGCGAGCGGGCTGCGTCTCTCCTACGTGCCGCAGGACACCTCGTCTCTGCGGGGCGGTCTTCGGGCTTACGCGCGGGCCGGCGGCCTCGACGAGACACTGTTTCTGACCCTGCTGCGCAAACTGGATTTTGCCCGCGCGCAGTTTGACGAGGACATGCAACGTTACAGCGAGGGGCAGAAAAAGAAGGTTTTCCTCGCCCGCAGCCTGTGCGAGCAAGCACATCTCTACGTCTGGGACGAACCGCTGAACTATGTGGATGTGATCTCCCGCATGCAATTGGAGGAACTGATCCTGGCGCACGCGCCGACCATGCTCTTTGTCGAACACGACCGCCGTTTTGTCGACACCGTTGCCACCGACGCGCTGACACTGTGAGAAATTTTGAGTATTTTGCCGCCGCGAAGCGGCAATTGGCGCGCCCGTCTGCCGCCGGATCTCAGTCCCGCGCCGCGCCGGAGACAAAGTCGTCCACGACGGCGAGGGCGTCGTCCACCTTCAGGAGGTCGCGCCCGCCGCCCATCGCGCTGTCGGGGCGGCCGCCGCCGGAACCGCCGGCCACCTTGGTGACCGCCTTGATGATGTCGCCGGCGCGCACCCCGCGCGCCACGGCGCGCACCCCGCAGACGGCCAGGAACGTCAGCTTCTCCTCCCAGACAGAGGCCAGCACGGCCACAATGTCCGGGTCCTTGTCCCGCAGAAAGTCGCCCATCGCGCGGGTGGCCTCGGGCGGCGCGCCCCGGCGCGCGCCCGTGACGACTTTCAGCCCCTTCACGTCTTTGGCGGCGAGCAAAAGCTGCTCGGCCTCCCCGCGAAGTTCCTTCGCGCGCAGCTGTTCGACCTCCCGGTGCAGCGCGCGCAGCTCCGCCATCGTCTGTTCAACGCGCCGGGGCAGTTCGGCCGGCGAGGACTTCAGCAGGCCGGCCACCTCGCCGGTCTGCCGGACCAGCGCGCGCGCGTCATCCAGGGCCTGCAGACCGACGCGGGCCTCCACGCGCCGCACCCCCGCGGCCACCGAGGACTCGCCGCGCGGCAAAAACGCGCCGACGGCGGCTGTGTTGCGCAGGTGGGTGCCGCCGCACAGCTCAATGGAGACATCCCCCATGCGCACCACACGGACAACCTCCCCGTATTTTTCCCCAAACAGCGCCATCGCGCCCAAGGCCTTCGCTTCGCCGACCGGCATCTCCCGGATTTCGATCTCGTGGGCCGCCAGCGCCATCTCGTTGACGCGCCGCGTGATCCGCTCCATCTCCTCCGGCGTCACAGCGGCGTAATGCGTAAAATCGAACCGCAGACGGTCGGCCTCGACCAGGGAACCGGCCTGCTCGACATGCTCTCCCAACACATCCCGCAGGGCGCGGTGCAGCAGGTGGGTGGCCGAGTGCGCCCGCATCACGGCCCGGCGGCGGTCCCCATCGACGACCGCACGCACGATGTCTCCCTTCGCGAGTTCTCCGGAGACCACTTCGCCCGCGTGCAGGTACTTCCCATCCTGGGTCTTTTTGACGTCGTCCACGCGCAGCACGGCGCCCTCAGACGTCAAAAGCCCGGTGTCCGCCACCTGGCCGCCGCTCTCGGCATAAAAGGGCGTCTTGTCCAACACGACGCTCACGCGCGCGCCCTCCCCCGCCGTGTCCGTCAAATCCCGGTCCTCCGCGATGGCCAGCACACGGGCCTCGCTCTCCCACATGTCGTAGCCTATGAATTCTGTCCGCAGGCCGCGGTCCAGCCCCAGGTCCAGCCCGGCCCAACCCAAGTCGCCGAGTGACGCCCGGGCCGAACGGGCGCGGGCGCGCTGCCGGGCCATCTGTTCGTCAAACGCCGCCCGGTCAAAGGCCATGCCGGCCTCCTGTAAAATCTCCTCCGTGAGATCGATCGGAAATCCGAAGGTGTCGTACAGCTTGAAGGCCTGCCCACCGGGCAGCACCGTACCGCCAGAGGCGCGCAGCGCCTCGATATCCTCGCGCAGCAGCCCCAGCCCGGCGTCGATCGTCTTGTCGAAGCGCTCCTCCTCCATGCGGATGACGCGCCGGATGTGCCCGGCTTTCTCGCGCAGCGCCGGATAAGCGCCGCCGCTCTCCCGGATGACGGTGTCGCACACCTCAAAAAGAAACGGGCGGCCGATACCGAGGAGTTTGCCGTGCCGCGCGGCGCGGCGCAGCAGGCGCCGCAGCACATAACCGCGCCCCTCATTGGACGGCAGTACGCCGTCACAGACCAGCATCACCGTCGAGCGGATGTGATCGGTGATGACACGCAGGGACACATCCTGCTTCTCAGCGTGCCCGTAAGATACGCCGGCGATCTCGGACACGTGCAGGCAGATGTTTTTGATCGTATCCACCTCAAAGAGATTGTCGGCGCCCTGCATGATGCAAGCCAGGCGCTCAAGCCCCATGCCCGTGTCGATGTTTTTGTTCTCCAGCGGCGTGTAGTGCCCCTGGCCGTCGTTGTTGAATTGGGTGAAGACCAGATTCCAAAACTCCACATAGCGGTCGCAGTCGCAGCCGACGGCACAGTCCGGCGCGCCGCAGCTGTACGTCTCCCCCCGGTCGAAATAGATCTCGGAACAGGGGCCGCAAGGGCCGGACCCGATCTCCCAAAAGTTGTCCTCCTTGCCGAGGCGCTTCATATGGGAGGGGTCCACGCCGATCTCCCTCGTCCAGATGTCGTACGCCTCATCGTCATCCAAATAGACAGACACGTGCAGGCGGTCCTTGGGGATCCCCATCTCCCGCGTACAGAACGCCCAGGCCCAGGCCGCCGCCTCCCGCTTGAAATAGTCGCCGAAGGAAAAATTGCCCAGCATCTCGAAGAACGTGCCATGGCGGCTTGTCTTCCCCACCCGTTCGATATCCGGTGTGCGGATGCATTTCTGGCAGGTGGCCACCCGCCGGCGCGGCGGCACGGCCTCCCCGGAAAAATAGGGTTTGAGCGGCGCCATGCCGGAGTTGATCAGCAGCAGCGACGCGTCCCCCTGCGGGATCAGCGGAAAACTGGGCAGGCGCAGATGACCGCGCTCTTCAAAAAAAGACAGGAATTTTTCACGAATCTCGTTGAGTCCAAGCGGCTGCATGTCGGGGCGTCCTCCTCTTAATGTGGGTTGCAGCTGCAATCCACGACCCAAATTCTTGTGTGGCCTCTCCCGCGCGGGGCGCTATCTCTGCCGCCCCGCCCGCCGGGCCTCCTCTTTGATCTGGTTGTGCTCGGCCTCGGTCCGGGAGAATTGGTGCACGCCGTCCTTGTTGACGGCATAGAAGTAATAGTCGGTGTCCTCCGGCTCCAGCGCCGCCATCAGCGACGATTTGCCGGGGGACGCGATGGGTCCGGGCGGCAACCCCGGGTAGAGATATGTGTTGTATGGGCTGTCGACGCGCAGGTCCTCCTCCGTGAGCTGCGTCTTGTGCTCCGGCAGCGCGTAGAGGATGGTCGCGTCGATTTGCAGACAGGGGAATCGGTCGCTGCGCAGGCGATTCATGATGACGGAGGAGATGAGCGGCGCGTCGTCGGCGCCGGCGGCCTCCTTTTCGATCATCGAGGCGATGATCACGATCTCGCGCATCGTGTGGTCGACCCCCTCCAGGTATGCGCGCATGTCATCGGTAAACTTTCGGTCGAAGTTCATCAGCATCTTGCTCAGGACATCGACCGGATTTTCGTCCACATAGAATTCATAGGTGTCTGGGAAGAGATAGCCCTCCAGGCGGTTGTCCGCTTCGGGCAGCCCCTCCAAAAAGTCAAACGGGAACTCGTGGCTGCGGGCCGTTTCCCACAGCTTCGCCGCGGTGGACACTTTGTTCTCCTCCAGCGCGGCAAAGATTTCCCGCATCGTGTACCCCTCGGGGATGACCACTTTGACGACGGCGCGGTCGTCGGAACGCCCGTCCATCGCATGTACAATGGCCATATAATCGAGATTGGTCCGGATGTCGTACGTGCCGGGCTTGATGTCCGCTTCGGCGTCGGTGACGCCGGCGTACAGCGCGAAGAGCCACTTGTATTGGATCACGCCCTTTGCTTCGAGGGCGTCGGCCACCTCGCCGACCTTGACCGGCGCCTTCACCGTGATCGTCACCACCCCCTCCGGCTTGGAGAGGCCGAGCACCTCGTTGGCGGACAACCAACCAAAGCCTGTCAGCAACGCGGAGATCCCCACGACAAACAGGAAGTACAGCAGGCCAGACAGACAACCTGTGTTGGCCCGCGGCCGCTTGGGCAGCGGTTTCTTGGAGACCGGCCGCGCCCCCGCGGAAGCGGGCTTGCGCGCCGGCCGGTTCGTCTTTTGCGGTTGGGCCATGCTCGTTTTCGTCTCCTTTTTTCCGGGGCGGCGCCGGGATACACGCCGGGCGCCGCCCCGCGGCGCTGCCCCAGATCTTTCAACGCCCGCGCAGGGCGCCTATTGGGGGGCTGCAGGGGCGGCCCGCTTAGGCCCCCCGGCCGGCCGTCTCGTAGCAGATGGCCGCGCGCACTTTTTCCGCCTCGCTCCGGCCCCGCAGCACGGCCGTCAGATGCAGGGCAAACGCGACGGCGCTGCCGGCCGCCCGGGCCGTGACAAAAGGCCCGTCCTGCACCACGGCCCGGCCCTCCTCCACGCGCGCTCCGCGGCGGACCAACTCGTCCTCACAGCCAGGGAAGCAGGTGGCTCGGCGCCCGGCCAACAGGCCCTCCTGCGCCAACATGACGGGCGCGGCGCAGATGGCGCCGACGGGCTTGCCCCGCAGGGCGGCGTCCCGCAGCAGCGCCAACACTTCCGGCGCATGCCTCAGTGTCTCCACGCCGGGCCCGCCCGGCAAGACCAGCATCTCGAGGTCGGACGCGTCAAGGTCGCCGAAGGTCCTGTCCGCGGTGATGCGCACGCCGTGGGACGAAACAACGCTCTGCGCCGGTGTCCCCACGGTGGTCACCGGGAGACCGGCGCGGCGCAGCACATCGATGGGCGCCACCGCCTCCATGTCTTCGAATCCATCCGTCAAGATCACATATACCACAAAAACGCACCTCCTTACACATGGTTCTGTCCAAAACAGCAGCGCCGAAGCGGGGCGGCTCAGTTGTGCATGAGCTGCATGTACGGCGCCGCGCCATCAAAGAGCCACTCCGCCAGTTCGCACGGGTCCATCGGGTCGCCGTCTGTCAGGGCCTTGTTGTTCCAGGGCGCGCAGGCATCCCACAGCCCCGCGTCCGGCGCCCGGCGCCCGGCCTGCGCCGCCGCGGCCAACGCCTGACCGGCCTGCACCACCCGCAGACACCCAAACGGACGCGCCGGGCCGGTTTCGGCGGCGCCGGCTCCAAAACACTCCACAGGCTCATCCGAGCCGTCCATATACACGGCGTACCCGTCCAAATCGTCCATCAGCACACGCCCGCCGGCCAGCGCACATTCCTCCAAGACGCTCTCCCAATGGGCCGGCGTGCGGAGCAGGTGCGGCCGATGGGCCAGATGCTCCTCGTACCGCCGGTTCAGCGCCTCGACATCCGCCGCGCGGGCCGCGCGGACGCCGCCCTGGGCCGCGTACCCGACCGTCGAGCGCCGAAAGACGGCCGCAAACCCAAAGGGCCGATAAAAGTCAAACAACCACGCCTCCTGCGGGATCAGCACGGCAAACACATGCCCGCGCAGGTGCATCTCAAACATCGCCTGGTCGAGCAGCGCCGCCGCCAAACCGCGCCGCCGAAAAGCCGGATGCGTACCCACGCCGTACACGTAGCCGACCGGGACCCTCCGCCCCAACCAGGCCATCTCGAAGGGCAAGACATGGAGCATGGCGGCGGGACCGCCCGGCCCCACAGCCAGCAGTGCCTGCTCCGGCCGATAGAGCCGGGCGAAGAAGTGGTCCGCAAACGCGGCCTCACCGGGAAAGCAGAGCGACCACAGCGCGCGCACGGGCGCCGTGTCGGCGCGCCGCGCATAGCGGATGTCAAACCCGTCCACCGTCACACCTCCCGCAGCGCCGCGTCGTACTTGAGGATGATCTCCACCGGGCGATAGGAAAGTTTGGCGCGCCGAAGCCCCTCAAGCCCCATGTCTTCCTCCCGGTTGACATAGGAAAGTTCCTCGCAGCGGCGGCGTACGAAGGCCCGGTTGATCATCGGATAGGACCCCACCACATCGTAATCGGCCTTCTCTATGTTGACATCCAGCGTGTCCCGCCCGATCATGGACCCGACGGTGAAGGCGGTCACGGCGCCGTCCACCCGCAGCAGCCCGCCAAACGCGTCCAGGGCGTCCAGATTGTAAAGCAGCATGGCGATGGCGGTGGACTCCTCTTGCAGCGTGATGCTGGAGGCGCAGTCGTTCTTGCGGCACCATTTGTCCTGGAACGCCCAGACATCGTTCAAGTTGCCCTTCGTGATGTCCTCGTATTGCCAGCGCCCGGCGTATTGGCTCTCAAAGCGGGCGATAAAATTTCGCTTGGCGTGGTATCCGCGCCCCGAAAGGTCCCGCAAGTCGCTCACCGCGTATAGATAGTCCGCCTGGTCCCGCCGCTCTGTGAAGACGTAGCGGTCCGGCCGGGCCGCCTCCACGCGGCGCACCATCTCCTGTGTCAGACCCCGCATCTGAAACGGGATCGACAACCGCTTCGCGTCCGCCTCCATCTCGTCCAGCGCGTCGGACAGATCCCCCGCTCCCATCGGCATTAGAAATACCGTCTGGGGCGTCTGGGTCCGCAGATAGAGAAAATCTCCCTTTCGGCACAGTTCCGTCTTGAAGCGTGGGGCCCAGGCGTAGAGCGACGCGAAAGAATGTTCGGTGACGCGGCCTTCACAGCGGCCGCTGAAAGCGTCAAATTCCGGTTTGTGTTCCAGCTCGATCGGTGCGAATTCTAACATACAGTCCTCATTTCCCAACATGGGTTGCACCCGCAACCCACAACCAAAATTCTTGTTTTATTTGTTGAAAAACTTTGTTTTTTAACAACATGTGGGTTGGATCGAGGCGCTGAGGCGCCCTGCGGGAGACCTCAGCGCGCGGAGGCGCCGCTCTGCGCGCCCTCCGTCAGCCGCTCAAGCATGGCGCAATAGCCGGCGCTGTTGATGAAAAACGGATAATTGATAAACAACACATCGTCGATCTCCTGCGTCCGGACCAGCTCCAACAGGTTGAGGCGCGGCTGCCCCTTGCCGTTTACGTGGCGCGGATCGACGATGTAGACGGTCTCGTAGTTGGATGTCAGGAAAGGGACGAAGGCGTTGCCGTAGGACTCCTTGACCACAACGATCGAACGTCCGCTCCCGTTTTCGCTCCGGATGACCGACAACGGGTGGTCCCCGTCGATGAAACAGATGTATTTGTTCCCATAAGAGGCGGAGATGTCTTTTGACACAACGGGCGCCGCGCGCCCATCTTCCAAACGGCCCGACGGATAAATCGTCAAGGCGCTCGGCGCGATCGGCAGATAGTACGTGAGGCTGTCTGGGTTGTCCTGGAGCGCCCGGCTCTGCGGGTACTTGGCCGTAAAGCCGTACATGCTGCCGACGAAGCCCTCGTAGACCCCCGTGGTAAATTCGGAGATGTCCGGGTAGGGCAGACCGGCCGACTCACAAAACGCCGTATAGGCGTAGTAGGCGCCGAGCGCCGTCCAGTGGTGGTCGGTGCGGAAAAAAATATACTCGTCGGTGTGCCGGCTCAGCACCGTGTGGGCGTCGACCGACCGGACGCCGGGCGCGAGCTGGCCGTACATCAGCGCGATCATGTCCCGCTGGGACGAAGCGCCGGTGTGCATTGAGACCGGCGAATAGAATTCGCCCGCATTGGGGGTGGTCAGCGCATAGACCTGCGCCCCGGGCAGCGCGCCGGCCACGGCGTTCACCGCGCCGGCGTAACGGGCCGCCAACGCCTTGTTCACATAGGGGATCTCCATCGCCCTGTCGCCGATGATGACAATATTGCCCGCGTTCACGACCTCGGACATCTCCGGGTAATCGGGCTCGGCGGTCGGGGACGGCGCGGCGGAGGGGGAGACGGACGGATCGACCGGCTGACCCTCCGGCGGCGCGGTCTCCGGGGGCGGCGCGGGGCGCGGGGCCTCCGATGTCCCCGGCGCGGCCTCCGCCCCACCGCCCGGGTCGGCGGCGCCCCCGACATCCGGATCGGCGCCCCGGTGCGGGACCACCAAGATGGCCTCCTCCCCGGCGTCGAAGTAGTAGAACCGCCCCAGCGCGGTGTTGCCGAGCAGGAAGACATCCCGGAGCGGGAAGGTGTCGGCGTAATAGTCCTCCAGCGCGCGCGTGTACGCTCCGGACAAGAGGGCGCCCCACGAAAACTTCGGTTTTTCCCCCAGCGTTCTGCGTTCGAGCGCAGACACTGTCTCCCCCGCGTCAAACACGCTGACCACGCCGAGCACGGACATGGGCAGCAGACAAACCACAAGGACCAACGCCGGGAGCCGTCTCATGCTTCTTTCCTCCGTAATTTACAAAATGATCCGCTTCGCCCCCCACACCGGGGCCGGCGTCAAAATCGGAAATACAAAAAGGGGTTGTAGCTTGCGCCGACCAGAGCGGCCGTACACAGGAAAAGCAGAGCCGCGTGGCAGGCAAGAAATATGGCCACACCGGCCGCGCGGGGCAGACCGGCGCGTATGCGCGCGCGCGTCTGATCGGCGGCCCATACACCAAGCGGCGTCGAGGCGACGGCGCACAGCGCCAGCAGCGGCAGGTTGTTGAGGAGAAGGATCCGCGCGCGCGCGTCAAACAAAACGCCGCCTCCGAAGAGCACCTTCACAAATGCCAACGCCCGCGACAGGTCGGTAAAATAAAACAGCACCCACCCCAGCACCACAAGCAGGAAGGTGTACACCGCCGCACCCCACTTCAGTTTGCGCAAAACGCCCTGCAGACAGTATTTTTCCAGCAAAAGCAGCGCCCCAAAATAGAGCCCCCACAGCACGAAATTCCAACTCGCGCCGTGCCACAGCCCGGTCAGAAACCAGACGATCAGGATGTTGCGCACCTGCCGCCGCCGGTTGCCGCCCAGCGGGATGTAGACATAGTCGCGAAAGAATGTGCCGAGTGAGATGTGCCACCGCCGCCAGAATTCCGTGACGGACCGAGCGATGTACGGATGGCGGAAATTTTCCCCGTAACGAAAGCCAAAAAATCGACCGAGGCCGATCGCCATATCTGAATAGCCGGAAAAATCGAAATAGATCTGGAAGGTGAAACACAAGAGGCCGACCCACGCCTCAACACACGAGAGGCCCGCCAAATCGGCGGTGAGGATATTTTCCGCCGTGGCGCCCGCAAAGTTTGCGATCAGGACCTTTTTGCCGAGACCTGTCATGAACCGCGTGAGACCGGCCGCCATATCCGACGGCGTGGCGGTTCTCTCGTCAATCTGCTCCGCGATCTCGCCGTACCGCACGATCGGCCCGGCGATGAGCTGCGGAAACAGCGACACGAACAGCAAAAAACGCACAAAGCTGTGCTGCACCTTGACACGGCCCCGGTATACGTCGATCGTGTAGGACATCGTCTGAAACGTATAAAACGAGATGCCGATCGGCAGCGTCAGCCCAACGGCCGGCGCCTCGACGCGGGCGACCCAGCCAAACACGCCGAGGAAGAAGTCGAGATATTTGAAGGTGAACAGCAACCCCAAGTTGATGACAAGCGAGGCCATCAGGGCGGCCTTGGCCTGCCACCGACCGCGGTGGGCGTCGATAATCTGGCTGTTCACATAGTCTACCAGCGCCGAAAACACAAGCAGGATGACCCAAAGCGGCTCACCCCAGGCGTAAAACACCAGTGAGCTGAGGCACAGCACGATGTTTTTCCCTGTCTGCTTCGGCGCGGCAACATAGGCGAGGGCACAAAGCGGGAAGAAAATATACAAAAAAACGAGGCTCGAAAAGACCATTCCGCCCAGTTCCCTCCCACGGCCGCCCCGGGCGGCCATCTCGCGGCGGCAGCCCCCGGCCCGGGGCGTTACCGCCTGCTCTCAGTCCGTCTCTCTCTTCCGCGGGCACGCCACACGACCCACAAAAAAACGGGCAGTTTTAACATGCGCCACAACCGTCTCGGCTGGCACAACAGCCGATAAAGCCACTCCAGCCCCAGGCGGGTCCACAGCGCCGGCGCGCGCCGCACACGGCCCGCCCACACATCCAGCGTACCGCCGAGCCCCACCA
>JAIRML010000133.1 GCA_031258665.1 Oscillospiraceae bacterium
GCCTCCTCTCGATAAAATTGGCCAGAATGGCCCGCCCCTCGGGCGTCAGGATGGACTCCGGGTGAAACTGCAGCCCGTATGTCTCGCAGCCCCGGCGCCACACCGCCATCACCTCCCCGTCGTCGGCGCGCGCGACCGCGTCCAGCGCCGCCGGCAGCGTCTCCGGCCGCACGGCCAGCGAGTGGTACCGCCCCCCCTCGATGACGCGGGGCAGCCCGCGAAACAGCGGACAGCCCTCCGCCAGCGCGATACGGGAGGGCTTGCCGTGCATCAGTGTCTTCGCGTAGGAGACGACGGCCCCGGAGGCCACGCAGATCGCCTGATGCCCCAGGCACACCCCCAAGATCGGGACCCGCCCCGCCAAAAGGCGGACCGCCTCCACGCACACGCCGGCGTCCTCCGGGCGGCCCGGCCCCGGCGAGAGCACGACCCGCGCCGGGCGCAGCGCCTCAATCTCCCCGACCGTCAGGGCATCGTTGCGCACCACCCGGATGTCGGGGTCCAGCGCGCCAATCATTTGGTATAAATTGTAAGAAAAGCTGTCGTAGTTGTCGATGAGCAGCGTCACGCCTCATACCCCCCCTCCGCGAGAGACAGCGCGCTCAGCACCGCCCGCATTTTTTTGTTGCACTCCTCAAATTCGTTCTCCGGCACACTGTCCGCGACGATGCCCGCGCCGGAGCGGATGAAGACCTTGCCGTTTTTTTTGAAGGCGATGCGAATGGCGATGCAGGTGTCCATGTCGCCGGTAAAGCCGAGATAGCCGATGGCGCCGCCGTACAGGCCGCGTTTGTTGCCCTCCAGTTCGCGGATGATCTCGCAGGCCCGGAGTTTCGGCGCCCCCGAGAGCGTGCCGGCCGGCAGCAGCGCCCCGATCGCGTCCAGCGCGGTCCTGTCCGCGCGGAGTGTCCCCCGCACGGTGGAGCCGATGTGCATCACATGGGAGAACCGCTCGACCCCCAGGTAGTCCTCCACTTCGACAGACCCAAACTCGCTGATCCGCCCGATGTCGTTGCGCCCCAGATCGACCAGCATGTTGTGTTCCGCCAGCTCTTTCGGGTCGGCCAGCAGGTCCTTTTCCAGCGCGCGGTCCTCCGCCTCCGTCCGCCCCCGCGGCCGGGTGCCCGCCAGCGGGAAGGTGTACACATCCCGCTGGCGCAGCCTCACCAATGTCTCCGGCGAGGCCCCCGCGATCTCGATGTCGTCGCTGCTGAAATAGAACATGTAGGGGGACGGATTGATCGTGCGCAGCGCCCGGTAGGTGTCAAACAGGCTGCCCGACACATCCGCCTCCAACCGGTTCGACAACACAACCTGAAAGATATCCCCCTCCCGGATGTATCTTTTGGCCCGTTCCACCATCGCGCAGTAGCGGTCCCCGTCGAAGAGCGCGCGCAGCGGCGACAGCAGGCGCAGCGGCGGCATCTCCGCCAAAGTTCCGTGTTCGATCAGCCACAACATGTACTCGATCTCGCTGACCGCCCGGTTGTAGTTCTCCTCCAGCGCGTCGGTCTTCACCTGGACGATCAGTTGGAGCCGGCGTTTGAGGTGGTCATAGACGATCACCTTGTCGAACAGCATGAGGTCCACGTCTTTAAAATTTTCCTGGTCCTCGGCGTCGAGCCGCAGCGAAGGCTCCGCGTACTTGAGGTAATCGTAGGAGAAGTACCCGACGAGCCCGCCCGAAAACGGCGGCAGGCCCGGCAGACGCGGGCACCGGTTTTCCTCGATGACCCGGCGGATGGCCGCGCCCGGGTCCCGGGTCGAGAGCCGGATCTCAGAGCCGTTTCTGATCCGCAGCGCCCCGTCCTGACAGGTGATCTCCAGTTTGGGGTCGTACCCCAGGAAGGTGTAGCGACCCTTGGACTGCGGGTCCTCCAGGCTCTCGAGGATGTAGCATTGCCGGCTCAGGTATTTGAGGACCTGAAAGATCTCCACCGGTGTCCGGATGCACCCCTCCAGCGTGCGGCTGACGGGGATCGACCGATACCCCTCGGCGAGGGCCGCCGCCTGTGCCTTGTCCGGCGTATACACGAAACATCGCCCCTTTCTCCCGCTGCCTCCCCAGGGGCAGCGGCGTTCAATACCTTGTTGCCGCGAAGTGGCAGCAAAAAAACACATAAAAAGGCCCGCCCCTGACAAAACTGTCAAGGACGGGCCTTTGTACAGCCCGCGGTACCACCTTGCTTTGGGGGACCCCCACACTCTGCGGAATACCAACATATTCCCGGCAACTCACGTGTGCCCTCACGTCGCGGAATACTCAGCCGAAGCCTTTGACCGCGCCCTCCGTGGTCCATTTCGGGGCGGCGCGGCCGATGGCCCGCGCACTCCGCCCGCACAACCTGCGTCCTGCCGGATCCCACCCGCCCGGCTCTCTGTGAGTGCACAGTTGTTTTTATCTCCACTTCAACGGTTTCAAAGCCATATTCAATTTTTTTCATTATACGACACGCGCGCCGGCTTGTCAACCCCATGTTATTTCCTGTTTTTGAGAACTTTCCGCGAGAATCTTGCGCGCATGGATACGAGAGGAGGCCGCACGGATGTTTGCCCGTCTGAAACAGGCGTTGCGGACGAAGGTGCCGTACCACCCGCGGCGCACGCCGCACCTGACCGAACCGCCGACGCCGGAGGGGCTGACAAACGCCTTCGGCGGCAGCGCGGATCTCCAGCGGCGCGAAGTGCGCGTCGGGGGCGGGCGGGGGTTCCGCGTCACCGTGCTGTCTCTGGACGGCCTCACCAACGGGCGGTGGATCTCCGAAGAGATCCTGCGTCCTCTTTCCACACACCCCCGGCTCCGGCGCTGCCGCCGCCGCGCCGCGCTGCTGGCGCAGCTCCAAAACGGCGGCGTCCACAGCGCCGTCTGCCGGATACGGACAACGGCGGACGAGGTGGCCGGCGACCTGGTGGCGGGCGCCTGCGCCGTGTTTGTCGAGGGAGCCGGCACTGTCGCCACGTTTGAGGCCAAGGCGTTCCCCACCCGCGGCGTCTCGGAACCCACGGGAGAAAACGTGCTCAAGGGCGCGAAAGACGGCCTGGTCGAGAGCCTGCGCGTCAATACAGCGCTGGTGCGCCGGCACATCAAGACCCCGGACCTGCGGTGCCGCGAGACCGTGACCGGCCGGCAGACGCGCACGACGCTCTCCCTCCTCTACCTCGAAGGGCTGACGAACCCCGCGCTGGTCCGGGAATTGGCCCGGCGCGTCGACGCGATCGACGTGGACGGCGTCCTCATGGCCTGCGACGTGGAAGAATACATCGCCGACAACCGGTACACTTTGTTTCCGCAGGTGCTCTCCACCGAGCGCGCGGACCGCCTGTGCCGCGGCCTGCTGGCCGGGCAGGTTGGCCTGCTCGTGGACGGTCTCCCGTTTGCCTACCTGCTGCCGGTCACCTTCGCACAGCTGATGAAGGCCCCCGACGACTACGCGCACAATTATCTGGCCGCCTCCCTGATCACGGTGTTCCGCCACATCGCCTTCGCGCTGACGCTCACACTGCCGGGCCTCTATCTGGCCGTCGTCACCTTCCACGTGGAGATCCTCCCCCCGCAGCTCGCCGCCGCCATCATCGCCACCAAGCGCTTGATCCCCTTCTCCTCGCTGATCGAGGTCGTCACCATGCTGGTGATCTTTGAATTGCTGATCGAGGCCGGGCTGCGTCTGCCCAAGGCGGTGGGGCAAACAGTCTCCATCGTCGGCGGGCTCGTCATCGGCGAGGCGGCCGTGGCGGCAGGCATCGCCTCGCCCGACGTCATCATCGTCATCGCACTGACCGGCATCTGCGGCTTTGTCATGCCAAATTACGATTTTTCGCTGGCCACACGCTGTTTTCGCTTTCTCTTCGTTCTGGGCGGCCGGGCTGCCGGGCTGCCGGGGCTGTCCATCGTCAGCCTCTTTTTGATCCACCACATGGCCGGTCTGTCCAGTTTCGGCGTGCCCTATCTCACCTCCTTCGCCTTGGGCTGCCACCGGGACGCCATCGTGCGCGCGCTGCGCCCGCCGCTGTGGCTCATCAAGGAACGCGCCCGCGCGCTGAACCCGCGCAACCGGCGCAACCGGCGATGAGCCGGCGGAGACAGGCCCCCGGTCCGGCCGCGGGGCCGCGGGGCCGCGGGGCGCGGGCGGCGGCCCTGCTGGCGGCCGCCGCCACTCTCGCGGGCTGTGACGGCCGCACGGTACTGCCCTACACGCGCCGGCTCTGCGACTACGAACTCGTCCGCGCCGTGGGCATCGACGCGGGCGGCGCGGGCGGGCGCGTCACCGTGACCTTCAGCGGCCGGGCCGGTTCTTCCGACGATGGACCGTCTGTCCTGACATGGGCGGCGGACACCCTCGCGCAGGCGGTGCAGGAGGCGCAGGCGCGCGAGACGCGCCACCTGTTTTTGGGCCACACCGAGTATTATCTGTTTGGGGAGGCGGCCGCGCGGGACGGACTCGACGCCCACTTTGACTTTCTGACCCGCGCGCCGGACGCGCACTGCGGCGGCGCCCTCTACCTCGTGGAGGAGACCACCGCGCACGCGCTGCTCGCGGGCGTCGGCGGCGCCGACCCGGCGGACATGCTGGCTTCGATGGAGGCGGACCGCTTTTTGTCGTCCCCTGCCGTGACACCGAGTCTCAGTGAGGCGGCCGGGCGGCTGGCCGCGCGCGCGCCGTTGCTGGCCCCCCTTTTGCGCGCCGCTCCCACCCCGTCCGGAGGCGTCGGTCCGGTCTTTGCCGGCTACGCAGTCCTGCGCGACGGCCGGCTCCTGACCAAACTCGGTTTGGAGGACAGTTGGGTGGTCAACCTGTTGGCGGCCGGACGCCGGACGCCCGACACGCTGACATTCCCCACGCCCGGCGGCGGCGTGGCCACACTGCCTCTGCGCGACCACACGGTCCGCCGACGCGTATGCCGGCGCCGCGACGGACAGATCACAGCCCTGCGGCTGGAGGTGCGCCTGGAGAGCGAACACTTCGCGCCCCGGGCGGCGGTGTCGGACGCGGCGCGCCCGGCAGAGACACAGGCGCTGCTGCGGGCCCAAAACGCGTGGGTTACCCAGCGCCTGGAGGCGGCTGTCGCGCGGGCGCAGTCTCTGGGGGTGGACTACCTGACGGGCAACGGACGGTGGGGTCCTGGACAATGGGGGGTGCGGGATTGGGACGCCGTGTTCGCCGAGCTGCCGGTGGAGATCTGTGTGACGACGGTCGTCCGCTGAGGCGGACTGTCGGTTTTTGTGTGGGAGGGAAATTTTGAAACCGGATATGATCACGGCGCGGCGTCTCACGGCGCTGAGTCTGCTCTCGGTGCTCCCCCAGGCCGGCGGTCTCTTTGCCGCCCTGACGGCCGAGCGGGCCGGCGCCGCGGGCTGGCTGGCGCCGCTGCCAGCCGCGCTGCCCACCC
>JAIRML010000274.1 GCA_031258665.1 Oscillospiraceae bacterium
TCGGCCTGAAGCATATCCAATATGCTTTCCGCGCTTTCAAAGCACAGTCGGGACTCCGGTTCTTGTCAGACGCCGCCCGGGGGGGCCGCCCCGCGCAAATACAGCCGGGTCAGCACAAACTCGACCAGGCGGGCGGGGAGGAGGCGCTTGGCGAAGACCAGAAACTTGTACGAGAGACCGACGACGCGCCGGACGGGCGGGCGCCGGCGGCGGGCCAGGGCGAGCGCGGCGCGGGCCGCCTTGGCCGGGTCATGGCCCCGCGTCTCGTCGCGCGCCATGCGGGCCACGGCGCGCGCGCAGGCCGGGGCGTAAGGGGAATCCGCCGGGCCGGCCGGCGCCCGCGCGGCGGTGAAGCCCGTCTTTGTGTCGCCCGGTTCCAGCAGCGCGGCGCGCAGGCCGAATGGGGCGCCCTCCATGCGCAGCGCCTCCACATAGGCCTTTAGCGCGTGCTTGGACGAGGCGTAATGGCTCTGGAACGGAATCGCGAAATGCCCGGCCACCGAGCCGACCACCAGGACGAGCCCGCCGCCGCGCGCGCGCATGAGCGGCAGGATGTGGCGGTTTACCCGCAGCACGCCAAAATAATTGGTCTCCATCTGCGCCCGCGCCGCCTCGAGGGAGACATCCTCGGCGGCGCCGGAGATGCCGAACCCGGCGCAGTGCAACACAAGGCCGACGGCGCCTTCCTGCGCCGCCACGCGGGCCACGGCCCCGCGCACCGAATCCTCGTCGCGCACGTCGCAGGCGAGCGGCGTGATGCGCCCGCCCGCGGCGGTCGGCGCCGGCGGCCCGGCGGCCCGGCGATGCAGCGCCCACACCGAGTACCCCTGCGCGGCAAACGCCTCCGCGCAGGCGCGCCCGATGCCGGATCCGGCGCCGGTGATCACCGCTGTCCGCCCGTAAAGAAACCGCATACAACTCCCCCCAAGCGGATGTCTCATCCGTTGTCTTGCGCGGGGCCCGGCGCCGCGCGCGCCCGTATCGACAGCATCTCCCGGGTCAGATGAGCGACGACGGGCAGCAGGAGCAGGGCCGGCAGCCACATGGAAAACGGGAGATAGGCCTGAAACAGGTAGGCGTGATAGCCGGCGTAAGAGGCATAGAGCGTGAGAGGCGCGAGATACCACCGGCGCGGCTGGAGCATGACGTAGAGCAGGGAGAACACATCGGCCATATAGAAGTAGCGCTCATGCATGCTGGGCAGCATCCAGGGCAGCCCCACGCAGCAGAGAAACGACAGCGCCGCGAGGCTCCTGTCGGGCAGCGGCTGGGCCGGGTCGGAAAAGCGGTAGAACAAAAACAACGCGAACAGAGCCGCACAGGCGATCCCCGCCATAAAGAAGGGCGCCGTCGGCGCCGTGTCCGGCAGCCACGCGAAGAGGGAGGGGGCGTTGAGGTTTAAATACTGGCTGTATTGGTTCATCTGCGTGTAATAGACGGAAAACAGCGACACAAGGGGCCGCCCCACAAACAGCGCCGGCAGCGACACGGCGAAAAAAGCGCCCGGGCACCAGAGCGCGTGCACCCAACGGATCCGCCGGCGAAAGAGCAAGATGGCGAGCACCGGAAAGAAGAACACCGCCTGGAGCTTGAAGGCGAGGGCCAGCCCCGCCATGGACATCGCCGCCCCCGGCCGCTTCCCCACGATGAAGTGGAGGCACAGCACGACAAACAGCGTGTACATGGCGTCGCACTGCGCCCAGAAAGCGCTGTTCAACCAGACGGTGGGGGCCATCAGCACCAGCGCCAACAGCGCCAGCCGGCGTTCGTCGCCGACGCCCAGGCGGCGGCCCAGCGCGCAGACCGCGAAGGCGAGCAGCACATCGGCTGCGACGGAGGCGAACTTGATGAGGTACAGATCGCGCAGCGGAAGGGCGGCAAAGAACGACAACAGGTAGAGATAGGGCACGTTGTAGTCGCTCGGCAGTGTCGCGAGGGAGGAGAACCCGCCGTGTGCCCGGAGGTACGACACCCAGTGCGAGAGGAAGGCGTCGTAGTCGTTGGTGCGGTGGTCCAGGCAGGCGGCGCGCACAAGCAGCGCCGCCGCGAGGACGGCCGCCGCCGCCAGCGCCGTGCGGAAGGAGATCGGCGCCCGGCGGCACAGCAAAAAGACGCCGAGCGCGCCGGCGAAGAGGAGGGCAAAGAGCACAAAAACCCAGAGACGGTCCGCCCGCGTGCCCTCGGAGAGCGCGCGCACGGGCCAGGAGAGCGGGATGAGAAAGAGCAGGCTGAGCCCGCCCCACAACGGCGCCCGCGCGAGAGCGCCCCTCTCTGAAAAACCGCCCGGCAGTTCTTTCACACAATCACACCTGATGACAATTGATAATTGACAATTGACAATGGGCGATGGATGCCCAACTGTTGACAACAGACAATTGTCGGTTTGTTGAGGGGGCGCGATGGTCAGAGATAGTTTACAGGAAAACGCGCGGAAAAGCAACCCAAATGCGCGCGGCGCGTGGGAGACGGTGTGGGAGGGCGACAATGTTTGAAGATTAAAACTTATTTTTTCGATTAAAATAAACAAGCGACTTGCCTTTTGGAGCAATTTTGAGTATACTAAGGTGGGCTGCCTCCGCAGCCCACAACCCAAAATTCTTGTTTTTTATTGCCGCTTCGCGGCAATGAGGTACTAAAATCGGATTCATCGCCGGCGGACGCGGCTGTGCGCCGCGGTGAGAGGGGCGCACGAAGATCCTGTGTGGGTACATAGGCTCCGCGAGGAGCTTTCTTCTTTTTCCGACGCCCAGCCGGGCGCTGTGCCCCGCGGCGCCGCCAAGGTGTCAAGATACCCAGATTACGGAGGAATATGTCATGATCTTCCCGTTTCAGGGCGGCGTCCACCCGGAGGGGCACAAGGACGCCACCCGGCGAAAGCCGATTGAGTTCCTGCCGCCTCCGGCCCAGGTCGTGCTGCCCGTCTCTATGCACATCGGCGCGCCCTGCGAGCCGGTGGTCAAGGTGGGGCAGCGTGTGTTGCTGGGGGAAAAGATCGCCGTGAGCGCGTCCCCGGTGTCCGCGCCCGTCCACGCCAGCGTCTCGGGTACGGTGGCGTCTGTGGAGGCCCGCCCCAACCCAAACGGAGGCCGCGTACTCTCCGTCGTGCTGGAAAACGACGGCGCCGACACCCTCCACCCCGATATCCGCCCGTTTGGTTCGGCGGAGGCGCTGACGACGGAGGAACTGATCGCCGTCATCCGCGAGGCGGGGCTTGTGGGGCTGGGCGGCGCGGC
The DNA here is from genome assembly GCA_031258665.1 of Oscillospiraceae bacterium. GTDB lineage: Bacteria > Bacillota > Clostridia > Oscillospirales > UBA929 > JAIRTA01. Next base: position 3,234 of record JAIRML010000274.1, read on the forward strand.
CTTCCCCACCCACACGAAGATCGCCTCCGGGCTCGGAAAGGTGGACACGCTGATCGTAAACGGCGCTGAGTGCGAGCCCTATATCACATCCGACCACCGCATCATGCTGGAGACGCCTGAGGAGATCCTTGGCGGGTTGCGGGCGCTGATGAAGATCTACGGGCTGGAGAGCGCCGCGATCGCCGTCGAGACCAACAAACCGGACGCCGTGGAGACGCTGCGCCGCACCCTGCCGAAGCGGGGCGGCGGCGTGCGTGTGGCGCCGCTCGCCGCCCGCTACCCGCAGGGTGCGGAAAAGCAGCTCATCCGCGCCATCACGGGCCGGGAGGTGCCGCCGGGGGCGCTGCCGGCCGCGGTGGGCGCCGCCGTCTTCAATGTGGACACCGTCGCCTCCATCCACCGTGCCGTCACCACCGGCATGCCGCTGCTGCGGCGCGTCGTCACGGTGTCCGGGTCCGCCGTCTCCAATCCAAAGAATTTGAGCGTGCGGGTCGGCACCCCGCTCAGGGCCGTGTTTGAGGCGACGGGCGGTTTTCGGGAGCAGCCCTTCAAGATCATCATGGGCGGGCCCATGATGGGCGTGGCCCAACACAACTTAGACGCGCCGGTCATCAAGGGCACAAACGCGCTCCTCGCGTTTTCGCGCGAGGAGGGCAGGCCCGAGAAAGAACCGGTCTGTATCCGCTGCGGCCGCTGCGTGTCGGCGTGCCCGATGCGCCTGCTCCCGGTGTATCTTTACCACTACGAACAAAAAAACATGCTG
>JAIRML010000197.1 GCA_031258665.1 Oscillospiraceae bacterium
TGCTGGACGACCACGACACGCCCTCGGACGGCGTCGCGATAATCTGCGCCGTCTCGCCGGCTTTCAGCGAAATCGAGCGTTTGTCAATTGCCAGATCCGCGCTCATCGCGGCCAGAAGCGCGCCATACGCGGCGTCTATCTCCTCGTCCGTCGCGTCCGCGTCGGCGGAGACGATCTGGGCCGCCGCGATCGCGGCCTGCAGCGCTTGCCATGAGGGCGCCGTATACATGTCCTCATCAAGCTCCAGCGCGTCCGCGATCAGCGCGTCCAGGCCATTCGCGTAAACCTCAAATTCCATAATCTGCGCGTACCAGCCACCGCTGCCGTCGTCTCCATTCACCCGCGCCGCCGTCAGCTTTATGTACCTTGCCGTCACGATGCCGAATGTATGCTCAACCCATGGATCACTTGCAGCGGGCGCCGCCGCGTCCTCCACGCCGGCTACCGGCGTGGAGACGCCCGCGTTCGTGATCGCTTCGATTGTGTAGCTGAGCGGAAAGCACCGCACCGCGCCATTCAGCACTCTTGACAAAAGCCTTACCTTGTTGAAGCGGGTATCGGCGCCAAGGTCGATCTGGCACCACGCGCTGCCGGTCTGCCCGCCCCACCGCGCGCTGCTCCATCCCTTGGTCTCAACGCCGTCGGTGAGGCCGGCGGCGTGCCAATCGCTGTTGGCGCTTCCCGATGCCGACGCGCCCTTGCCGGCGGCCAGATTGTCGTTCGTCACAGCAAATGCCCTCGCCGTCCCAAATCCCGGAACCGACGAGACGAACATAATCGCGCTCAAAACAAAAGAAATGATTGCTTTCTTTCCGAATTTCAAAATACTTCCTCCTTATCCCACATATCGGTGTGGGTGCCGACTGCTATTCCAATGCTGAGTTCCTAGTACCTTGTTGCCGCGAAGCGGCAACAAAAAACAAGAATTTTGGTTGTGGGTTGCACCGGCAACCCACATTGGTAACTGTCTCCTCCCTTCGCACAAAAATTTGCACCTGTGTTCTCCCCTATATATTCATCTCTGCGGTACGCCCTGCACAAACGCACCGAGGCGAGAATACATCGACCCGGGTCCGCGATCCGCGTATGACCCACTGGGCCGCAGCGTTTTCGACCGTTCCCCGCATGGTTTGTTATGGTATAGATTAACAGGCATGCATTTCTGAGAGTTTTTTGTGAGTTTTCTCCATTAAAACACGAAGAGAGTTGACGAAAATCACAAAAAATTTTATAGAATCCCCTTGACTTTGAATAAATTTTATAATATAATTAAAGAAAAAGTTGAGCGAGCGCTGACAGCGTTTGCCTTCCGAAAAGGTATACCTTTTTAAAAACGAGAAAAACACCGTCTCCTGATAGGAAACGGTGTCAGACTGAGACAAAATCCGCCTCTGAGGCGGATTTTGTTGTATTCGGCGAGAACCGTCTCGCCGCCCCTCCCCCTGCATTTGGAAGAAGTTTTCAGAATTTCCCTCATGTTTTGTGGTTTTCTTTCGATTTTTATATGTGTGGAACATAGCGGAATTTTACATCTGAGTGCCGGACGGGCGGCCGGTGATCACAGTACCTTGTTGCCGCTTCGCGGCAACAAAAAACAAGAATTTGGGTTGTGGGTTGCAGGTGCAACCCACGTTGGTAACTTATTGCCGCGAAGCGGCAATAAAAACAAGAATTTTGGGTTGTGGGCTACTCCTGCAGCCCACGTTGGTGAGGAGAATCTATATGATGCGCCTGTTTAAAAACATGAAAGTCTTGACGAAGCTCTTGCTGTCCTTCTCAATTGTCATCGCGCTGTCCATCACGATCGGTCTGGTCGGCATCAACAGTCTGGTTTTGGTCAACCGGGCCAACACGGAGTTGTACGAGGACGACGCGCTGCCGATGGGTGATCTGGCCACTCTGTACGACCTTCTCGGCGGGCAGCGCATATGCGCGAACAACGCGGTCATCTTTTATGAGGCGGACCCGGATCTCGCCGACGCGGAGTACAACGACCTGGCCAACAAAGAAAAAGATTTTGAGGCCAGCCTTTCCGCCTACCGCGCCACCATCCGGGAGGGCGACGCCGAAAAGACAAGCATCTACGAGGAGATCGTCAAACAATATGGCGGCGCCGCCTTTACAAACGCCAAGGCCGACCTCCGCGCCGCCTACAAAAACGGTGACATCGAGGCCATGACGGCCGCCGCCAGGCAGATCGACAGCGCCGGCTCGGACATTTCGGAGACGATCGACGCGGCGTTTGCGTACAACCAGGCCCAGGCGGGCGACAAAGTGGCCTCAAACAACACCTTGTTCGTGTCGAGCACCGCCATCATCCGCGACATTTTGGTTGCGGCGCTGCTGATCTCACTCTTTTTTGCCATTTTCATCTCCAAAATCATCGCCGCTCCCGTCACGCGCATTCTGACCGCGGCCAAGCAGGTGGGCGACACCGGATGCCTCACTTTCTCCGAGGCGGCCATGCGCACGATCAAGCACGACGCCTCTTTCAAAGATGAAATCGCCCAAATGGCGGCCGCCTTTGCCAAGATGATGGACAACATGATCAGCAAGGCCAAGACACTGGAAATCGTGGCCGACGGCGACCTGACGCCGCCTGTGGATCTGGCCGGCCCGCAGGACACGCTGGGCAACGCGATCGCCGCGATGATCGACAACCTCAACCGCATGTTCAGCGGGCTCAACGACTCCGCTTCGCAGGTCACCGTCGGCGCCAGACAGATCGCCGACGGCGCCCAGATGCTGGCGCAGGGCTCCACCGAGCAAACGGCCTCCATAGAAGAGCTGTCCAGATCCATCAGTGATATCACCGAAAAGACCAACAAGAACGCCCTGTTGGCCGGCCAGGCCGCCAGCCTGTCGGAAACCATCCGGGCCAACGCCGAAAAGGGGTCCGACCAGATGGACCAGATGACGGAGGCCGTGCAGGAGATCAACGTGGCCAGCCAGAACATCGGCAAAGTCATCAAGGTGATCGACGACATCGCCTTCCAGACGAACATCCTGGCCCTCAACGCGGCGGTGGAGGCCGCGCGCGCCGGCCAGCACGGCAAGGGCTTTGCCGTGGTGGCCGAGGAAGTCCGCAGCCTGGCCGCCAAAAGCGCCGCGGCCGCCAAGGACACCACGGGGCTGATCGACAACTCCATGGCCAAGGCGCAGCTCGGCTCCCGCATCGCGGAGGAAACGGCCAACTCGCTGAAGAAGATCGTGGAGGGCATCAACGAGAGCACCGTCATCGTCGGCAACATCGCCCTCTCCTCCGAGGAGCAGTCGGTCGCCATCAAACAGATCAACACCGGCATCGACCAAGTGGCGCAAGTCGTACAGCAAAACAGCGCCACCGCCCAAGAAAGCGCCTCCTCCTCCGAGGAAATGACCGGTCAGGCCAATGCGCTGTCTCAGCTCGTCTCCCGGTTCAAGCTGCGCAGAGATCTCTCTCCGCCGCCGCCCGCGGCCCTTGCCTCCGCCGGCGGGAGGTCCGCCCAGTGGCCGGCGGATCACTTCGCCATGCCGGACGACATGGGCAAATATTGATTTTACTGCAAAAATATTCGGTGATTTGTCTAAGCTCGCCGCTTAATTTTTCGTGTTGTTTTTTGGTGTAGTTTGCCTGTAAGTTACCAACGTGGGCTGCCTCCGCAGCCCACAACCCAAAATTCTTCTTTTTTATTGCCGCTCTGCGGCCATAAGTTACTAAAAACCAAAACCCGCGCCGATTTTTGGCGCGGGTTTTGGCCTGGACTGTTTGGCGTTTTTATCAATTTTAGATATTCGCCGCAAAGCCTTTTATTGCAACGGTTTGCGCAATCCAGCCTCACTTTATCAATCCCTCATCCTCTGCGTCATGTCCATGCCTGTTTGTTCCTGTCCAGTCTGCGTCTGCGTGTCTTTCGGAAAAAAATACGCGACCAGTTCCCCATAGCTGTCCTGCGCCGACAGGCAGGTATCCGTGAGGAAGCCTTTTTCGGCAGGATATTCTTTAAGGCCGCGGTAATAGAACTGCTTGTGCCGATGGTCAATGACAAAAGGCATGAGTCCGTTCTTCAAACATTCTTTGAACAAGACGATCCGCCCGACCCGGCCGTTGCCGTCCTGAAAAGGATGTATGCTCTCGAACCGATAATGAAAATCCACAACATCCCCGAAAGTGACGATGCCTTTGCCGTTATATGCCGCAAGGAGCTTCCGCATTTCTTGCGCGACCTTGCCGGGCGGAGTGGTTTTGGCGTCGCCGACCACATTGGGCCGCGTCTTGTAGTCCCCGACCCGAAACCATGACCTTCTCTCCTGTGACGTGCCGCGCTTGATCAGCCGGTGGAATTCTTTGATCATGCCCTCGGTCAGTTCCTCGCCGGCGTGATCCAGCATATCGTCGAAGCAGGCAAAATGGTTGACCGTTTCAATGATGTCGTCCACATTGGCCGCTTCCCCCGGCTCCGCTCCGAATGTGTTGGTTTCAAAGATATAGCGCGTCTGATCCTCCGACAGCCCGCTGCCTTCGATGCGGTTGGAATTAAAGGCCAGTTTTATCTGCGTCTGGTGGTACAGGCCGCCTTTCAGCCGCATCGCCTTTTCCTCGCGCAGAACCGCGAGTATCCGATTGTTTCTGCTTTCTCCGGCGGACATAGACGCCACCTCCCGCGCTCATTGTAAAAATTATACCATATTCCGGAGCAGACAGCCATAGTACCTTGCTGCCGCTTCGCGGCAACAAGGTACTAAATTTAGTTGGTGCCGCTGGTGGGACTTGAACCCACACCCTGTCGCCAGGAACGGATTTTGAGTCCGTCACGTCTGCCATTCCATCACAGCGGCCCACGGTATTGCGATATTTTCCACCTCTGCGCCGCCCTGGGCTTCGGCTGCCCCGGGGCCATGCGCCGGATTTATTATACTACACCGCCGGCGATTTGTAAACGGGGATTTTCCCGCCGCGGGCGTGCCGGTCCCGGCCTCGCTAGGCGCCGGCAGTCCCGGTCTTGTGCGGCGGGGCAAAGCTTGATACAATGGAACCAACGTGGGTTGCTCCTGCAACCCACAATCGGGCGTCTCTAAAATTCTCGTTTTTTGCTGTCGCTTCGCGGCAACAAAGGACCATTCCCATGTGAGGAGGGAGCGCCGTCGATTCTGGGCCCGGAGGGGTCCATTGTTTCCACCATTCCCATGTGAGGTGGGAGCGCCGTAGCGGCTGGTCAAACTGCTCTGCGACGCCGGGTGGGGCAGCCGGCGGGAGGTGCGCCGCGCCATCGCCCAGGGGCGCGTGACCGTGGACGGCGCGACAGTCGTCTCCGCGGGCGCCCAGGTCGGACCGGACCGGACCGTGTGCATCGACGGCCAGGATGCCGACTACCGCCCGCACGACTATCTGATGCTGCACAAGCCAGCCGGCGTCGTGTCGGCCACGGAAGATCCCCGCCTCCCCACCGTCGTCGGCCTGCTGCCGCCGCGCTACCGGCGGCGGGGCCTGTTCCCGGTCGGGCGTCTGGACCGCGATACCACCGGGCTGCTGCTGCTCACCAACGACGGCGCCCTCGCGCACGCACTCATGGCGCCGGGCCGTCATGTCGATAAAGTGTATGAGGTCCTCGTCGAGGGCCTTTTGACGGAGGCCGACCGGGCCGCCTTCGCGGCGGGGCTCGCGCTGCGCAGCGGGGAGATCTTTGCGCCGGCGGCGCTCTCGGTCGTGTCCTCCGGCGCCCTGTCTCTGGCGCGGCTGACACTGCGGGAGGGCCGTCACCATCAGATCAAACGCATGATGGCGGCCCGCGGGCACGAGGTGCGCGCCCTCAAGCGAATCTCCGTGGCCCAACTGACGCTGGACGAGACGCTGCCGCCCGGCGCCTGGCGGCGTCTGTCCGACGAGGAGACAGCCCTCCTGCGGTCCTCTTTGCCCGCTCCGCCGCAGCCCGGGCCGCCGAGAGACCATTCGAAGCGGCAACAAAAAACAAGAATTTAGGTTGTGGGTTGCGGGTGCAACCCACGCCGGCCGCAACATTTTGTACAAAGCGGAGGAAAACCTTTGTGGATTCCCACCATGTACGAGAAGAGGAAATTGTGCTATGATCAAGAGAGGGATGTGTACTTGCCTGTTGCTGTCCCGGTCTTATCCGCCCCTCCGCCCAGATGCGCCGCGCCGCTTCGCGCGGCTGTCAGGGCGGTCTTACAAGCACCTTGTTGCCGCGAAGCGGCAACAAACAACGAGAATTTGGGTTGTGGGTTGCCCCTGCAACCCACGTTGGTACTTGTTGCCGCGAAGCGGCGGCAAAAAACAAGAATTTGGGTTGTGGGTTGCGGGCGCAGCCCACTTTAGTGCTTTGTTGCCGCGAAGCGGCAACAAACAACGAGATTAGGTTGTGGGTTGCAGGGGTAACCCGCGTTAGAAAAGGGGAGGGTTCTCTATGGCCAGCGTCACACTGAAGAATCTTGGCAGGCGTCATCCAGGCGGCGCCATGGCGGTGTCGGATCTCAGCCTGGAGGTCCCGGACGGATCGCTTTTTGTGTTGGCCGGCCCGGCCCGCTGCGGGCTTTCTACGGTACTCCGACTGGTGGCCGGCCTCGAGGCGCCCAGCGAGGGCGGTGTCTCTCTGGGCGGGTTCCCCGCCGGCGGGATCGGCCCGGATCAAGGCGTCCACCTTGGCGACAATCACCCTGCAGTCCT
>JAIRML010000208.1 GCA_031258665.1 Oscillospiraceae bacterium
AACCTCCAACACCTGCAGGGCCCGGTACACGATCGTGCACAGGTCCTGCCGCGTGATCCGCCGGTCGGGCGCGAAGGCGGTCTCGCTCACGCCCTGCACAACGCCGGCGGAGGACGCGATGTCGACGAATTCTTTGAACCAGTCGCCCTCCTTCACATCGGTGAACGTCTTGGACGCCGCGCCGGCCTTGAGATCCAGGCCCAACACGGCCATCTTCGTGAACTCGGCGCGCGTGATGAGGCCCTTCGGGTCCAACGTGCCACCTGCGCGCCCGGCCAGGATGCCGGCGTCCACCAGCTCTTTGATGTAGGTCCGCGCCCAGTCGGAGATCTCGGCCGCGTCGGGGAACTTCAGCCCCAACCCGTCGTCATTCGGCAGCGCCACACCCGGGCCGGCCACCGGCGGCGTGATGGGATTGGGGGGCGTGCCGCCCGACGCGGCGGCGATTGTCAGAGCGAATGTCTTTTCCGCCGTCGCCGCGCCAAGGGTGAGCGTCGCCGTGAGCAAGCCCGAAGCCCTTGCTGTAATAGCCGACCTTGTTCGGAGCGCCGTCGGCGCGGTCCACGCCATAGGTGAAGAAGGCGCTTGTCGGAAGGGCCCTAAGCTGGGCGAGCGTGAGGCTGTCAAAGCCCTTTTCCGCCAGCCAGCTGTTCGCGCTTGTGATCTTGCTTTCATACGACGCGGCGGTGCCGAACGCGTTGAGCGAGCTTTCGATGATTGCTCTTTTAAACAGCCCCTTGGATTGATCGGAAACCAGATGTTGCGTGACAAAGCCCGCGCCGGCGGACTGGCCGCCGATCGTCACGTTGGACGGGTCGCCGCCAAATTTCGCGATGTTCTCCCGGACCCATTTCAGCGCCGCGATCTGGTCAAGGAACCCATAGTTGCCGCTTGTGCCGCCCTGTTCCGCCGCGAGATCGTCGGACACGAAGAACCCGAATACGCCGAGGCGGTAACCGACTGTGACAACGACAATATCCTTCTTGGCCAGTTCCTCCGGAGAGAACTCCGGCTCATAGCTATAGCCGTGCATGGAAGCGCCGCCATGGAACCACACGAAGACGGCGCGTTTGTCCGACGCCACGGAAGCGTCGGTGGCCGCTGTCGTCACGTTGAGATACAGGCAGTCCTCGCTCATGTTGGCTTCATTGAAGTTGAAATCGTAGTAGAATTCCGGCCCCCAGTGATCCGCCGTGCTGAGCACCTGCGGGGACATCGCCTGATACTCGTTGCAAATTCGAAGTTCGCTCCAGCTTGTGACGGGCTGCGGGGGCTTCCAGCGATTCGCCCCGACCGGAGGCGCCGCGTACGGGATCCCTTTGTATGTCGTCGATACGGCACTTCCGATGCCGTAAGCGTTCACGCCGACGACCGCGCCGTTTGCCGTATCCACGACGCCCAACCCAACACTTTGCAGCTTGACCGTATACGTTCTGACGCTGTCGCCCTCGGTCACCTCAACGACGATATCCGCGAGGCTCGCCGAATTGACCGTCACTTCCTGGCGTCCGGTCACGGTTGTGCCGTTGATCTTCACGGTGGCGGCGGGGTTCACGGCGGCCGCCCAGACGCGCAGTGTTTCGCCCTTCTTCACGCTCGCCGTGTAATCGATGGTATAGGCGTTGAAATTCGGGCGTGCCAGCCCGCGGTTCTGGGCCGTGGAGAAGACCTCAAGGTATTCCAGCGAAGCCGCGGCGGGCACGACATCCCAGCCGTTGTACCAGAACCCGGCCTGACGGTATTCCAGCTGCCGGAGTTCCTCCACAACGTTTCCGCTTGTGCGGGTGTAAAGCTTCCCTTTCATATTGCCGCTGACGACGTTCTCGGCGGCGATGCGCATGTCGCGGACCATCTGTATGCCGGCCAGCCGCTGCAGCGGGGAAGGCGCATTCCAGGTGGACCCGTATATCGGCTGCATCGCAGCGGTCTCCTGCCAGGAGTGCCCGCTGACATCGTCAAAGCTCACATTCCGGGCGGGGTCGTAGAAACCCTCGGTGAACTTGCTGATTTTGCCCTCCAGCTTTTTCAGATCGCGCAGGAACGACGTCACCGGGGGCTTGTTCGACCCGAAGTTGAACACATAGCTCCCCGAACTGACGGCGTCGCCCGTGACGAGATAGCTGTTTGTCAATTTGTGCTGGTCCAGGTTGTCATACAGATAGACTATCGAACCGATCGTGTGCCCGACGACCTCGATGCATTCGAACGAAATCGCGGTTCCGTCAAATTTCGGGCCGGTGATCGTATCGCCGTCCCTCGTATAAACATACCGGCTCACATCGTACGTCGCGGGGATGGCCGGCGAGTCCTTTTCCGGCCAGTAGACCTTGCAATCGCTGAACTGTGTGACCTTTCCGTAATGGTCGCCGTGCGCGTGGGTGATCACGACTTCGATCGGCAGCTGCGCATCTCCGATGATGTCGTCGACGAAACCGCGCAGGTTGCCCTCGCCCATACCGGTGTCAAACAACATGGCTTTGTCCTCGCCGACAAATAGATACATGTCGTCGTTGGTGACAAACCCGCTCGCGTCCTGGATGCGCCAGACGCCCGGCTCGATCTCCTCTTTCCAGTAATCGTCCCACAGCGGCACGGCGTTGATGGTGAGTGTGAACGTCGAGGTGTGCGTGGTGGTGACCGGATTGGCCCCGGTGGTGGTCGTGGTGTGCGAGGTGACGATTGTCAGCACGTTCTCACCCTCGTGGACCACATACCGGTATGGAATCGGGTATTGGAAGGGCGTGCCGTTGATGGTGACGGCGGCG
>JAIRML010000239.1 GCA_031258665.1 Oscillospiraceae bacterium
CCGCGCGGACGACGCGCTGAGAGCCTTGGGCGCGGCCGACGCCATGGAGGCGGTCAAAGTCCCGCATGCCAACGGCAACGAGGGGTTCATGTTCCGTGTCCCCGCAAAGAACACGCCGCAAACCGTGACCGTGCTTGTCGGCGTGACCAACGCCCAGGCCGAGATCGTCGCGCGGCTGTCCGACGAATCCGCGCCCCCGGCGGTGCTGCGGCTGACGGGCGGCCCGGCCGAATCGGTCTACGCGGTGGAGATCCCATACCGCGCCGCCGCCGACGGCCGCCATCTGCTGGTCACGTTCACGCACACCGCGAAGACGGGCGCCATCGCCCTCAAGGGCATCGTGCTGAGCGAGGGCGCGCGGCCGGGCGTGCCGGCCGGCGTCACCGTCACGGCGCAGAACACGGCTGTGAAGATCGACGCCGAACCGCCCGCCGGCGAGACGTTCGATTCGTGGAACGTGTATTACGGGCTGTCGCCGGACAATCTCGACCGGTCCGCCTCCGCCGCGTCGATGCCCTTTGTCATCGGCGGGCTGACCAATCTGGTCAAATATTATGTCGCGGTCGCGGGCGTCAAAGACGGCGCGGAGGGCATCCCGTCCGCAGTGCTGCGCGTGGTCCCCGAGGAATATCCGCTTTCTGACGAAGAGCGCGCCGCTGTCGACCTCGACGCGGCGATACCGGTGATTATGAACGGCAACGACGCAGAAAATGCAAAAAACTGGCTTCAGACCGTCGGCGCGGGCAGCGTGTATGAAAGCGCCGTTTCGTGGTCAAGCAGTACGAACGGCCAATATCCCGGCATCTGGGACACCGGCGAGATCGAGTTCCCCGTCGGGCGCGACATGCCCACAAGGATCACGATCACATCGGTGTACGGCGCGGCGACAGTCACAAAAACCGTCGATGTGATCGTCAAGGCCGTCGATGTCCGGCGCGGCGCGTATGTCCTGGACACCGCCGTCTCCGTGTACACCGGCGGCGTGTATCTCACACAGGAGGGGTCCAAAGACTGGATACAGTTCACCCAAGCTGTGAACGGGTCAAATCCACAGGCCAGAAAGGCCGGCGGCCGCGGGTTCGGAATCCCGCGGCTGGCGTTCACAAGTCCAGATCACAAACGGGCCGGAGGTCTTGGCCTCACCTATGTATACGAAGCGGCCGACGCGGTTCAGACCGATCCGGCGATCACCGACGGATACGCCGTGGACATGCGGGGCCTCGGGGACTATATAGAGGTCGACGTCGCGTACAGCGAGAAACCGCAGCGGGCGAGCGTGTATTTCGGCGTATGGCGGTCGGCCGTGCGGGCGGACTTCGTCGTGAACGGCGCGATTGTCGCCAGCGAGACGGCGAGCCAAAACGGAGGGGGCGTGACCAATTTCCGCGCCGCGTTCGATTTCAAACTCCAAAACGCCGGCGACACCGCCAGCATCCGGCTCACGCTCGCCGACGACACAAACTTTGGGTCGCACGCCGGGTCTCTCGTGTACAACGCGCTGACGCTTCAGGAATTGGATGCGCCGCTCCACAACATCCCCAAAGTGCCCGTGGCGGTACTCCCGGCGGCTTCCACCGCGTCGTTCAACAACGGCGCCGTCAACCTCACCGGCGAAGGGACGTTTGACTGGTGGCAGTTCCCGCAGGATTCCGAAACAGACTACGCCAGGAAGCAAAGCGGGTTCGGCTTGTTTGGGTTCAAGCGGAATCATGACGCCGTGCCCAGCGGCGAAAGGGGCCGTGTCACGGATACGCTGATCTCCTACAGCGCAACCGACAGGGACACGAATTATCCGGATGTCATCAGCAAGTCGGGCATGCAGTGCCGCGGCGCCGGAAACGGCTTCCAGTTCGAAATTGCGGCCAGCGGCAGCCCGCGGGTGCTGAATGTCTACACAGGCAACTGGAACAGCATCGCGACGACAGAATACATCGTCGACGGGCAAACGCGGTATTCGAACGTGACCGACAACCTCGGCCACGGTGTGTACCGCCACACGATTTATATCGCGCCCGGCGAGACCGGGCTGGTGCGCCACACGCTGGCGAGCATGACGGCGACGGGTTACGGCGGCGTCCACGGCAGCACGTTTGTTCTGGCCGTCACACTCGGCACGGACAGCGCCGCCGGCTATGGCACAAAGGTTCCGGCCGAGCGGTTCGCGCACAAAAGCGCCGGCGTCGACCCGAGCATTGAGAACTGCGGGTTGGGCGGTAAAAACGTCGGGGGGATCGGCGCCGGGTCGTGGCTCACATATGGCATCGATGTGGAAGCAGCGGGGCTGTATCAACTCGCACTCGAATACGCAGCGCAGTCCGCCACCAACCCCGGCCTGACGATTCTGCTGGACGACAAGCCGATCGGCTCGGTGACGCAGATCACGGCGACGGGCGCGGGGCAGACCTGGGCGTACCGGACGGTGGACGTCGCGCTCCCCGCCGGCGCGCACGTGTTGAAACTGAGCTACGCCAACGCCGGGACAAACCTGCGCAGCCTGAATTTCAAATACCTGTCTGATTATGTCCCGGAGACAGGCGTCACACTCACACGGTCCGGCGGGGCGCTGACCGCCGTGTTCACAATCGGCAATGCCGCGCCGTCGGCCGCAGACGCACAATGCGTGATCGCCATGTACGACGGCGGCGGGCGGCTTGCGAAGGTCGAAACCATTCCGGTTTCCGTGGGCGCTGAAACCGGCACCGAATGCAGCGCTGTCCGGCTTTACGACGGGGCGTTCGCCAAGGCGTTCATCTGGGACGCGGACACCCGCATCCCGCTTTGCGATGCGGCGATTTTGCCATAAAAGCGCCGGGGCGCACGAGACAAGGATCAGACCAGGCGGGGAAACCGCCTGGTCTGATCCTTTGGTACCTTGTTGCCGCGAAGCGGCAACAAAAACAAGAATTTTGGGTTGTGGGTTGCAGGGGCAACCCACATTGGTGTATAATAATTCCGTATTTTGTGAAACGAGCCGAACCTTCGCTTGGCTCTGAAGTTAAAAGGAGGAACAGACACAATGAGCATCAACATCGGCATCAACGGCTTCGGGCGCATCGGGCGCCTGGTGTTCCGGGCGGGTCTCGCGAACCCCAAGGTGGAGTTTGTGGGCATCAACGACCCCTTTATGTCCCCGGACTATATGGCCTACATGCTCCGCTACGACACAGTGCACGGCCGCTTTGACGGAGAGGTCTCGTATGACGACAGCTCCATCACCGTAAACGGAAAGAAGATCCTGTTCTTTGCCGAAAAAGACCCGGCGAATATCCCCTGGGGCAAGATCGGCGCGGGGTATGTGGTGGACGCCACGGGTATCTTCCACTCCAAAGAAAAGGCGCAGGCCCACATCGACGCCGGCGCGAAGAAGGTCGTCTACACCGGCCCCTCCAAAGACGACACCCCGATGTTCGTCTGCGGCGTCAACCTCGACAAATACACGCCAGACATGCAGTTTGTGTCCAACGCCTCCTGTACGACAAACTGCCTGGCGCCGCTGGCAAAGGTCATCAACGACAAGTTCGGCATTGCCGACGGTCTGATGACGACAATCCACGCCACCACAGCCACCCAGCTCACGGTGGACGGCGCCTCCAAGAAGGACTGGCGCGGCGGCCGCGCGGCGTCGGGCAACATCATCCCGAGTTCCACCGGGGCCGCGAAAGCGGTGGGCAAGGTCATCCCTGAGCTGAACGGAAAGCTCACGGGCCTGTCGATGCGCGTGCCGACGCTGGATGTCTCGGTGGTGGATCTGACGGTCAACCTGAAGACGCCCGCGAAGTACGACGAGATCTGCGCCGTGATCAAGGCCGCGAGCGAAGGCCCTCTCAAGGGCATCCTCGGTTACACGGAGGACTCCGTCGTCTCAAGCGACTTCGTCGGTGAGTCCCGCACCTCGGTCTTTGACGCCAAGGCCGGCATCGCGCTGACCGACACGTTTGTCAAGCTGGTCGCCTGGTACGACAACGAGTGGGGGTATTCGAGCAAGGTCATCGACCTCATTGTCTACATGAACAGCGTGGACAGCAAGTGAGCCGCTGACCGCCGCACCGCACACCCAGCCGCCCCCCGGTGACAGGGGGCGGCTTTTCGCAGCGTACAAGGCGGTGTGGAAAATTTTTGTGCGCGCCCATGCGGGGAAATTGTCAAAAATTTCGAGGGGTGCAGATAAAAAATATGGGTAGGGTGGGTGTTAGAGGGCAAGGGAACGTGAGAAGCAAGATGAGAGGAAGGGGCGCTCGACATCACGAAACCAAAGATCGCTTTCGGCCTTGGT
>JAIRML010000272.1 GCA_031258665.1 Oscillospiraceae bacterium
CAGCACAAACCGGACGAACCGGCGCCAGGGCAGCCCGCCCAGCGCGGCGGCGGCCATCAGCAGCGCGACCAGCGCCTTGCCCGGCCAGGTGGCGGCCAGGCGCCCCGCCGGCAGGAAGACGAGGATGGCGTACACGCCGCCCAGCGCCGCGCCCACCCACAGCCGCCAGCGCCGGAACGGGCAGTCGATCAGCCGGGCGGCGGCCAGCAGCAGCAGGTAATTGACCAGGGTATTGAGCGCGAACAGGGTGTCCAGATAGACGGTCGTGACCAACGGCGGCGCCTCCTCCCCGCGTGCGATTTGACCGTCTCCATTATAGCGCCCGCCCGGCCGCGAAAACGGGCGAGGGACGGCGTGCGCCCCGCGGTGTTGCCTTAAAAGTTTGATCGTGCACGCAAAAATCGCGTTGAGTGCGTTTGCGCAGGGGTATATCGGGGAATTGAAACATGTGATTGCCAAACACGGAAAAAAGACTTGACCTTTCTTTGTTTCTTTGTTATAATAAACAAAGAAACAAAGAAAGGAAGGAGTGTCACATGAACACACCAAACGATTTTCCCCATACCGCCGTCAAGCGGATTTCTGTATCACAAAAGCGGCAAATTACACTTCCTGTTGATTTTTTCAATGCTCTCGGCATTGAATCAGAGGTCGAGTGCTTTGTTCGCGACGGTTCCATGGTGATTCGTCCCGTTCGCGAACAGAGTGGTGAGTTCGATGTTGAAATTTTATCTGAATTAATCAAACAGGGGCTTTCTGGTGAAACTTTGCTTCAAAGATTCAAAGAGACCCGCAGAAAAGTTCGCCCTGCCGTTAAGGAATTATTACATGAAGCCATGTTTGCGGCGAGCGGAAAAACAGAGAGTGCAACTTACACCGAGATATTCGACGCATGAGAGAACTCGCCATTTTGCCGGCGGCGGCACGGTATTTGAAGAAAATAAAAGAAAAACCGCTCAAAGCGGCTTTCCGGCGCGAGATCGACAACATTCTCGTCGACCCGTATATCGGCGAAGCGAAAACCGGTGACTTGTCGGGCGTGTTTTGCCGCGACGTTTATTACAACAAGGCGAACTACGAACTTGCTTACACACTGGTGGAGAAGGATGGCGAAACCGTGGTCGTCCTTCTTGCCGGAACGCGTGAGAATTTTTATGAAGAGCTAAAACGATACTTCAAATAGTACCTTGCTGCCGCTCCGCGGCAACAAGGTACCAATATAAAACGCGGGTGACAGGCCGCTGTGTCGAGCGAAACGCTCACAGCGGGCGTGTCATCTCCAGCCGCTCGCGGATGGCGTCGTATTCCAGATCGTCCAGCTGTTCCCGCAGCCACGACACCAGCTCCGCGCCGGTCTCGTAGCGGTATGTCTCCAGTGCCGCCATGGCCTCTTCCATGGCGGCCGCGTCGAAGCAGCGGCTCCCTTCCAGCACTTTTTCCAGCAGCGCGCCCTCGGGCGCGCTTTTTACAGGTTTCTCTCCCTCGCTCTCCAGGGTCGACAGCAACGCGTCCAGATCGGCCAACAGGGCCTCCACCTTCTCCAAAAACGCGCCGTTTTCTTGGCGCACCGACGCGAAATCCCCGCGCTTGGCCGCCGATTCCAGCGTCTCGGCCCACTCCCCTATGGCGTCGGCACAGATGCCGTAGCTGCTTCCCTTCAATCCGTGCACCGCCGTCGCGTATGCCGGCAGCGTCTCCTCCGCGAGCGCGCGCAGCGTCTCGAGCAGCGCCGGCGTGTGTCTCACATAAGAGCGGAGAATCGCCGCGTAGGCCTGTGCACCATTGTACTTCCGCACGCCGGACTGCAAGTCGACCCCCCCCGCGCGCGCGCCCTCCGGCAGCGCGTCCGGGGCGGCGGCGCTTTCTGGGGGGGCGGTTCTCTCCGACTCCGCCCGCAGCGGCACATCCGCGCTCTGCCGGTCCCGCACCCACTGGTTCAACAGCACATCCAGCCGCATGACGTCGATGGGCTTGGAGAGGAAGGCGTCAAAGCCGTTCGCAATGAACATCTCCTCGTTCCCCGTCAGCGCGTTCGCCGTCAACGCGATGATCGGCACAGTCTCCGCGTAAGGGGTTCCCAGTTTGCGGATGAGCCGGGTGGCTTCCACCCCGTCCATCTCCGGCATCATATGATCCATAAACACGAGGTCGTACCGCACCCCCGCCCGGATCCTTTCGATGGCTTCCCGCCCGTTCAGCACGCATTCCACGGTGAGCCCGTAGGGGAGCATCAGCCCCTTTGCCACGTCGAGATTCGTCGTCACGTCGTCCACCACCAGGATCCTCCCATACGGCATGTAGGTCCGCACGAGATTTCGGCCCCGGTTCCGTCTGTCGTCGATGAAACGGAAGGACTCCAGATTTTCCACCGTGCCTTGTCCGATCCCCCTGATGTCGACGATCTTTTGCCGAAATTTCACCGTAAAGACGCTGCCCTTGCCGTATTCGCTCTCCACGGAGATCGTCCCGCCCATGATGTCCAGGAGTTTTTTGGTGATGGACAGGCCCAGCCCTGTCCCCTCAATTTTGCGGTTGGTTCGGACGTCGAGCTGGCTGTACTCCGAAAACAGCTTTCCGATGTCCTCCTGCCGGATGCCGACGCCTGTGTCCCGTATCGTGAAGGTGATCCACGCGTCGTCCCCCTGCCGCTCCCACTCCGTCCGGAAGATCACCTCGCCCTCCTTCGTGTATTTGAACGCGTTGGAGAGCAGATTGTTTAAGATCTGCTTGACGCGCAGCTCGTCGCCATACAGCCGGGCCGGCAGCGTCTCATCGACTTTCAGCCTGAACACAATGGGTTTGGAGCCGATGCGCACAATGTTGAGCTGCACGGTGTCGTGGATCAGACTTGGCGTGTCGTAGTCCAGCGGGATGAGCTCAAAGTTGCCCGACTCGATTTTGGAGACATCCAGAATGTCGTTGATGATCCCCAGCAGGCTGGAACCGGAGTTGTATATTTTTTCCAAGTCTGAGCGGGTTTTCAGGGGCAGATCCGTTTGAAGCTGGATTTGGGATAAGCCGATGATGGCGTTCAGGGGGGTGCGGATCTCGTGGCTCACCGTGGCCAAAAACGCGCTTTTTGCCCGAGACGCCGCCACCGCTTTTTTCTTTTCTAAATTGTACATGTACATTTGGAACTTCACGGCAATGCCGATGAACACGCTGACGGTGAAAATGGACTGCGCGTTGTGCGCGATCAGCATAGACAGTGTGACCAACGGCCGCGGGAAGATGCGGGGGAACAGGTTGTTGGAGTACAGACAGGCGGAAAATGCCAGGATCTGCAAAAGAACCATCACCAAACAGTCGGTTTTTTCCAGCGCGAAAAATGTGAGGACCATGATCATCACGGCGTACACCGTGACGCCGCTCTCGATGCCGCCCATCGCGTAATACATGAACGGGAGAAAGACAAGGGTGGCGAGCCCCAGCAGCAACAGCGACCCCAGCCTGTACTTGCGGTGCTTGCCGCAGATATAAAACAAAAAGATGACCAGGATGTCCATGGCGATCAGCGCGCCGATCTCCATCAGATACGGCGTCAGAAAGAAGGCGGTGGCCGTTGTTACCAGCAACGTGATGATGGCGCTGCCAAAGAGCAGGTTAAACGCCCTCGCGGGCAGGGGCTGGCTGTCGGAAAAAAGGTGCCTGTCAAGCAGCCTGCGTGTCCAACTGATCATAGAAATCGCCTCATCCGGTTCAGTTTTCGGGCGCCGCCGCCTCCCGCTCCCCGCGCATGGTCTCAAATGTCTCGCCACGAGACCGTGATCCATCGCCTCTTTTTATATATCGTTATATATCGTTCAAAAGCCCCCCGGTCGGCCATCTCTTTTCGAAATTCACCAAAAAATCAGCGGATTGACCAAAAATGCGTCTCGTGCCACAGATAAATGGCATAAAATGGAAAGATAAAGACGAACTCTCCTGAGGTCGTTTCCGCCGGTTCCCAGGGCCTCACGCCCGATGTCTCCTCAGGTCCGCGCCGAAGAAGGGGAGGAGTTCGAAGCCCTCCAGGCGGGAGGTGATCTGGGGGGTGTAGCGGCCGCGCAGTTCCTCTTCGGTGAGCCCGGAGACGAGAAGTGTCCGGCGCCCGGCGCCGAGGCGGGCACTGAGGATCTGGTGAAACGCCGCCTGCGCGAAAGGGGTGGAAAATTCGGCGCCCACGTCGTCCAAGATCAGCAGGTCGCAGCGCAGCAGGCGCCGCGCCTCCTCCCCCGCGTTTTCATCCCGGGCAAACTTCTGCGCCTCCATCAGCGCGAACGCGCCCGCGGCCGTCTCGTAGAGCACCCAGTGCCCGCGTTCACAGAGCGCACCGGCGATGCAGGCGCACAAAAAAGTCTTCCCCAGCCCCGCGCCGCCGCGAAACAGCAGGTTCGGAGAGTCGGGGCCAAACCGCTCGACATATGCGGCGCAGTATTCGCGCATGATGTCCATGTGGTCCCGGGGCGACAGGCCGTGGGACGGGTCCGCCTCGGCGGAGAAGCGGCGGAGATCGAAGGCGGCGAAGGTCTGCTCCGCCATGTCCAGTTTTTCAGACAGCGCGCGCCGCTGTTCGCGGATGCACAGCTGGCGCAGACAGGCGCACAGCCGCCCGTCGCCCGTGGTGCCTGTGTCGCCGCACAACGCGCAGGCGGGCCGGTCGTCCAGCGCGTCCGGCGGGTACCCCCCCGCCGCCAGCAAGGCGCCGCGCCGCGCGCGCAGGGAGAGGTTGTGCGCCCGGCAGCGTTCCAGGGCGGCCTCCTCGCCGGACAGGGCGTCGCGCACGGCGCGTAGCAACCCGGCGCGCATCTCCTCGTCAATGGCCCGCACGGCGGGCAGCGCCCCGTAGATCTCAGCGCGCCGCACGGAGAGACGGGTTGAGGCGGCGGCCTTGCTCTGCGCCAGCAACACCCGCGCCTGGCCCAAACAGACAGGGTCCAACGCCATCTCACCGCCCTCCTTTCAACGTATGCGTTTTAGCGCCGACCGCCGCCGCGCCGTGTCATTCGCCCTTGACAAGGCGCCGTATGCGCTCCACAGCCTCGCGCTCACGCCGGCCGGGCGCGGGTTTGGCGCCGACGCTCCCGGAGGCCGGGGCCGCCGGCGCCCGCTTTGCCGGCGCGGTGTCTCCGGCCTCGATTTCGGCCGGGGTGTGCAGGCCCTTCTCGTGCCAGCTGCACAGGATGGAGTGCATGTATTTCCAATTGAGCGTGCCGGTCTTGAGGACGGTCCTGTCGTAGGCCAGCGAGACGACGTCGGGCGCAAAGCCCATATCCGCCCACTCGGAAACATAGCGGCTCTCACTGGACGACGGCGCGCGGCCCTCGATGCCCAGCAGCCGGTAGACGCGGCTGCTGACTTGACGTCTTGTCTCCTGCGTCTCGATGTAGCGTTCGGCCTTCTCCTCGGTGTCGATGCCCCTCTGTTCCCAGATCGCGGCCTCCTTGTCGATCTGGCGCATGGTGGGCGGGCGCCCCCCCTCGCCGAACCGGCGGCGGGTGTCCTCCACGCAGTGCGCCGTCAGCAGTGAGATGACGCCGGGGGTCAGGCCGCGCCAGTCGTAGAGGCCAAAGAGGATCTGCAGGTCGTTGCTGGAGAGGATCTTCCCCAGGCGGCGCTGCACCTCATCCACCACGTGGCGGAAGGCGGGGTCGCGTTTGATCCCCTGCGCCACTTCGGCCCCCGCGTAGTCCGGGCGCGCGTCGCCCAGGGGCGGGGCGGCGGGGGCCGCCTCCCGGAGAACGCCGGCCGTTTGGAGGAGTTGGAGAGCGGCCTTCAGCGCCGCGGCGGTCATCCCAAGCGCCGCGCAGGCCTTGGTGTCCAGGCATTTCCCCCGGTGGGAGAGCAGATAAAGATAGAGACGGGCGGCCTCGCCGCTGCCGGTGCCCAAAAGCGCCGTGACCGTCTCGTCCGTGATGGTATATACGCCGCCGCGCGGCAGATCAAACGTGCGTTCAGTCATGCAGATCCTTCCGTTTCGCGTCTTCCGGGCAGCGCCCCAGGACGGCGCCTTCGCAAAAAACAAGGGTGCTTCCATTATACAGAGTCTGACGGAATTCGTAAAGCCCAAAAATGCGTTTTGGGCGCCTCCAACGGAGGTTGCACCTGCAGCCCACGTTGGAGGCGTCCAACTGCCGATGACACAAACAAATTTTGCGGGAGATGTTTTCCGCGCGCGCATCCTATGATATACTAACGTGGGTTGCCTCCGCGGCCCACAACCCAAAATTTTTGTTTATTTGTTGAAAAACTTTGTTTTTCAACAACACGGGGGTTGGATCGAGGCGCTGAGGCGCCTCGCGGGGTGCGGTTTGCGGAAATGAATTCCGCAAACTGCGGATGGGATCTGTCCCCAAAAAATTCTTGTTTTTTGTTGCCGCTTCGCGGCAACAAGGTACTAACGTGGGCTGCCTCCGCAGCCCACAACCCAAAATTCTTTTTTTGTTGCCGCTTCGCGGCAATAAGTTACTAGACATCGCGCATAGATTGAGACAGGAGGCGGAAAGCTGTGAAAAACCGGGTGACGGTGAGCATTGCGGGGCAGGAGTTTGTCCTGCTGGCGGAGGAGGATGAGCAGTATGTGCGGCGTGTGGCTGGCCGGGTGAACGACGAGATCACCGACATCGCCCGGCACATGCGGGGGTCCAGCGCAAACATCGCGGTGCTGGCGGCCATCAATTTGGCGGAGCAAGCCCTGCGCGCGCAGGAGGCGGCCGACAATCTGCGTGAGCAGATCAAGGGCTGTTTGGAGGAGGCGGCCAGGTTCAAGTCCGAGGCCGCCGAGCTGCGCCGGGAAAACACCCGCCTCAAAAAGGTGCAGTGACCGCCCATGGAGATCTTGGCGCCGGCCGGCAGCCCGGCCTGTGTGACGGCCGCGGTGCAAAACGGGGCCGACGCGATCTATCTGGGGTACGGCGACTTCCACGCCAGGCGGGGCGCGGTGGGGTTTTCCGCCGAAGAGCTGCGCGCGGCGCTTGCCTACTGCCGGGTGCGCGGCGTGCGCGTCTACGCCGCGCTCAACACGCTGCTGACCGACCGGGAACTGCCCCGGGCGGCGGCGCTCACGCGCGAACTTTGCGAGGCCGGCGTGGACGCGCTGCTTGTGCAGGACCTGGGGGTGCTGCGCGTCGTCAAGCGCGTGGCGCCGGATTTGCCCGTGCATGCCTCCACCCAGATGAGCATACACAACCTTGAGGGGGCGCGGCAGGCCCACGCGCTGGGCTGCGACCGTGTGGTGCTGGCCCGCGAGCTCACCCGCGAGCAGGTCGCCCACATCGCCGCGCACAGCCCCATTGAGGTGGAGGTCTTTGTCCAGGGGGCGCTGTGTTTTGCCTATTCGGGCCAGTGTTATATGAGCGCCGTGATCGGCGCGCGCAGCGGCAACCGGGGCGAATGCGCCGGCCCCTGCCGTCTGCCCTACGGGATGAATCTGCGCGCCTTGGACGAATACCCGCTGTCGCTGAAGGACCTCTCGCTCGTGGACCACATGGAGGAGCTGGCGCGCCTCGGCGTCGCCTGCGCGAAGATCGAGGGGCGGCTGCGGCGGCCGGAGTATGTGGCGCTGGCCAGTCGGGTGCTCTCGGAGGCCTTGTGCGGCCGGCGCCCCTCGCCCGGCGACCGCGCGGCGCTGGAGCGCGTCTTCTCCCGCCAGGGGTTCACCGACGGCTACTATACGGGGCGGCTCGGGCCCGGCATGTTTGGCGCGCACCGCCCGGAGCCGCCCGACCGGCAGAACAGACTGTACGCCCGGCTGCGCGCGGGCTGCGAGGGCGTCGGGGAACGCCAGCGGGTGCCGGTGCGCTTTGCCTGCCTGCTGACGGCCGGCCGCCCGGCCGTGCTGGGCGTCGAGGACGAAGACGGTCACACGGTCACGGTGGAGGGGCCCGTGCCGGACGCCGCGGTCTCCCGCGCGGCGCTGGAGACCGTGGTGAACACCCAGCTCTACAAGACCGGCGGTACGCCGTACCGTTGCGTGGAGGCGCGCACGCGGGTGGAGGGAGCGCTGTCACTCCCGCTGCCGGCCATCCGCGAGATGCGGCGCGAGGCGTTGGAAAGGCTCACCGCGCGGCGCGCCAAACCGCCTGACGTGGGTTGCGCCGGCAACCCACAGCCAAAATTCTCGTTTTTTGTCGCCGCTTCACGGCAGCAGGGTACTGGGCGCCGGAGCGGGGCGTGGAAACCGGGGCCCGCCGCGCTGGCCCGCCGGGCGCCGCCGGTTCTCACGGTACAGGTGTCCCGCGCGGAACAGGTCACGCCCGGTCTGCTCGCGCTGTCGCCGGCGCTGCTCTATGTGCCGCTGGCCGCGCTTGCGGCGGCGGAGATATGGGAAAAGTTGGAAAGTTTTACCGCGACGGGCCCGCCGGTGGCGGCGGTGCTGCCCCGCGTCATCACGGACGACGAGTGGCCGGAGGTGGACGCCCTGCTCGAGAGGGCGGCCGCGCGGGGCGTGCGCGAGGTGCTCGCGGGCAACCTGGGTCACCTGGCGCCGGCGCGCGCGCGGGGGTTGACTGTCCGGGGGGACTTCGGCCTGAACATCTTCAACTCCCAAGCCCTCCGGACATGGAAGCGGGAGGGGCTGCGGTCCGCCGCGCTGTCTTTTGAGCTCAACCTGGCGCAGGTGCGCGACCTGTCCCACTGCGTGGACACCGAACTGATCGTCTACGGGCGCCTGCCGCTGATGGTCACGGCCCATTGCCTGATGAAGGACCGGGCGGGCCGCTGCGCCTGCGAGAACCACAGGGCGTTGGTGGACAGGACCGGCGCGCACTTCCCGGTGCTGCGCGAGACCCGCTGCCGCAGTGTGCTCTACAACGCGCGCAAGCTCTTTCTGGCCGACAGGCGAGAGGATTGGCAGTCGCTGGGGCTCTGGGGCGCGCGGCTCCTGTTCACCACCGAAAATCCGCGCGAGTGCGTGCGGGTCGTCGAGCGCTACCTGGGGCGGGGGGACTACGAACCAAACGACTTCACCCGCGGTCTCTGCTACCGGAACATCCGCGCCCGCAAATCCACAACCCATTGATCGATTGATCTTGTGCCCGGATATCATAAGATGATATAATCCAACGTGGGTTGCCCCTGCAGTCCACAACCCAAATTCTTGTTTTTTATTGCCGCGAAGCGGCAATAAGGTACCAACGTGGGCTGCCCATGCAGCCCACAACCCAAAATTCTTGTTTTTTATTGCCGCGAAGCGGCAATAAGGTACTAAAAGGAACGCGCGCCGGCCGGCGCGGAGAAGGAGGAATCGCCTTGCCCATCCACTTTGTGGAGATCGACGGGCTCAGGGTGCGGTACAGCGACGAGGGCCGGGGGCCCAACCTGCTGTTCCTGCACGGTTGGGGCGCCGGGTTTGAGGTGTACAAACCGCTGCTCAGCCGGCTCGCGGAGTGCCACCGCGTTGTGGCGCCCGATCTGCCGGGCGCGGGCCTCTCCCAAGAACCGGCCGCGCCGTGGGACGCGGCGGATTATGTGCGTTTCGCGCAGGCGCTGGCCGCGCGCGCCGGACTCACCGAGGCCGTGTTGATCGGACACTCGCACGGCGGGCGGATCACCTCAAGTGGATGGGCTCGCCCCCGGCGCCGGGGGCGAGCCCATCCACTTGAGGTGATCCGCCCGCCGTGCGAGTGTCCGAT
>JAIRML010000278.1 GCA_031258665.1 Oscillospiraceae bacterium
CCCATCGAGGAACCGACCCCCGCCACGGGGCCCGCGACGGTCCGGCCGGCCGTGCGGCCGGACCACACGCCCGCCGGCGCGCCGGCGGGCGGCCCCCCGGACGGTGGCGCGCCCTACCAGCACCCGCCGCTCTCCCTGCTCGCGTCCGGCCGCCCCGGCAGCGCCACGGACGGCGCCGGCGAGATCAAGAGCAACGCCGCGCGCCTGCTGGAGACCATCCGGAGCTTTGGGATTGAGGCGCGCATTGTCAGTGTCACCCGAGGGCCGACCGTGGCCCGGTACGAACTGGAGCTGGACCGGGGCGTCAAGCTCAGCCGCCTCACGGGCCTCTCCGACGACATCGCCCTCTCCCTTGGCACATCTGGGGTGCGCATCGCGCCGGTGCCGGACAAGATGTCCGTCGTCGGCATCGAGGTGCCGAACAAACTCGTCTCCACCGTCTACATACGCGATGTGCTGAGCGCCCCCGAATTCACCGGGCAGAAGAGCCGCCTCGCCTTTGCCGTCGGCAAGGACATCAGCGGCGCGGCCGTCGTCCACGATCTGTCCCGCCTCACCCACCTGCTGATCGCCGGCACCACCGGCTCGGGCAAGTCGGTGTGCATGAACTCGCTCATCGTCAGCCTGCTCTACAAGGCCAGCCCCGAGGATGTGCGGATGGTCATGATCGACCCGAAGATGGTGGAACTCGGCATTTACAACGGCATCCCCCACCTGGAGGTGCCCGTCGTCACCGACCCGAAGAAGGCGGCGGGCGCGCTCCACAAGGTGGTGGACGAGATGGAAAAGCGCTACAAAAAATTCATGGAACACCATGTCCGCGACATCTTCTCTTACAACACCCTGGCCGCGCGCGAGGGTCTGGAGAAGATGCCGCAGATGGTGGTCATCATCGACGAGCTGGCCGACCTGATGTTGGTGGCCGCCAAGGAGGTCGAGGAGTCCATCTGCCGCATCGCGCAAAAGGCCCGGGCGGCGGGCATCCACCTCGTCATTGCCACCCAGCGCCCGTCGGCCGACGTCATCACCGGCCTCATGAAGGCCAACATCCCCTCCCGCATCGCCTTCGCGGTGGCCTCACAACTCGAATCCCGCATCATTTTGGACACGATGGGCGCCGAGAAGCTGGTCGGGCGCGGGGACATGCTGCTCTTCCCGCTGGGCGCGCCAAAGCCCCTCCGGGTACAGGGCTGTCTGATCACTGGCCGCGAGGTCGAAGCCGTGGTGAACGACGTGAAACGCGCCGGTGAGGTGCACTATTCCGAGGAATTTATGGATTCCATCGAACGCTACGCCCAGCAAGTCGGAGGCCGGCGCGGCGGCGCGGCGGCGCCCGACGCCGGCGACGACGAGGCCTATGACGACCTGCTCAGCGCAGCCATCGATGTTGTGATGGAGTGCGGACAAGCCTCCGTCTCCTACCTGCAGCGCCGGCTCAAGCTCGGTTTTTCGCGGGCGGCGCGGCTTGTTGACCAGATGGAGGAGCGCGGCATCGTCGGCCCCTCCGAGGGCTCCAAGCCCAGGCAGCTCCGCATCACCCGCCAGCAGTGGCAGGAGATGCAGATGCGCGCGCTGGACGCCGACTCGCAATGAGGCGCCTCTGCCACCATATTTCCGCCGCCGGCCCCGCGCCGGCGCGGGGCGAAACGGAGGGGATCCTGTTGCTGTACAATCTGGACGAATACCTGTACCAAAACGTGTCCGCCATCAAAAAATACGCGCGAGGAGAGATCATCGCCCGGGAGGCTTCGCGCATGTACCTGTTGCTGAGCGGCAGCGTCGGCCTCTACGGAGCGTACCACGGCCCGGAAGAGAGCCGGGCGGCGGCGGTGCTGAGTGCGGGCGATTTCTTCGGCGAGCGGGCGCTTCTGCTGGACCGGACGCCCGTGCTGACGGCGGTGGCCCTGACACCCACCGTCCTGCTCTCGGTCGGCCAAGAAAACATGACGCTGTTTTGCCAACGCGCGCCGGAGGCCGTACACGCGTTGCTCAAAGCGCTGTGCCGGCGCCTTTCGTCTCTGGACGACGCCGGCGACGGCGTGGCTGTCTCACCGCCCCTGCGCCCTGACACCGCCCCCGCGCCCGTGAGGGCGCCGGATGACGCCCCCGCGCCCGACGCGGGGGCGGTCGGCGCCGAAGCGGAACCGCCGGCAAGCGGGGCGATCACGCCGTCCCGCTTTTGGACCGTCCCCTCCCTGTTCCCGCCTGGGCACAGGATGGAGGCGTACCACCTCCCGCTGACGCTTGCGGACAAAAAATACATCTACGAAAAAAACATCGTCTGCCCGGTGTGCGGGCACGCGTTCAAGGCGTACACCGTGAGACTCTCCCGCCTGGTCTCGGAGGGGATGGACCGCGATCTGCGGGTCCGGTATCAGGGTGTGGAACCGCTCTACTACGATGTGATCACCTGCCCCAAGTGCTGGTACAGCGCGCTGCTGCAGGTGTTCAAAGAGGTCGGCGCGCGGCGGCGGTCGGCCATCGACGAGCTGATGCTGCCGTACAAGGCGGAGATGGGCCTGCACTTCGGCCTGATCCAGGACACGGTGACACTGTTTGCCGGTTATTATCTGGCACTCTGCTGTCTGCCGGTCTGCTTCGCCGGGCAGCCGCTTCTGGCCGGGCAGCTGTGGCTGCGGCTGTCCCGCCTGTACAGCGACTGCGGGGACGGGGCGATGAAGCGCCACGCCGCCGGCCGGGCGCTGGCCGCGTATCAGGAGGCGTACGAGACATCCTACATACCGGCCAAGCAAACGCAGCAGCTCTACTATATTATCGGAGAGCTGAACGCCGCGGAGGGCAACACAACCGCCGCCCGCCGGTATTTTTTCCTGGCCAAGACAGACAAAGACGGCAACCAGATCATCCGGCGTCACGCGGAGGACCGTCTGGAAGAACTGAAAACCGCGGACCAGCCTGCAGTAAGATCAAGTCTGTAACAAACAACCCATAACCATAAAAATAGGCGGCCCTGCCAGGTGGCGGGGCCGCCTCTTCTCTTGCTTTTCTCTATCGGAAAAATCTCTGTGAGACAGAGCGGATAGGGGCTGTTAATATTTTCCGTAATCGCTGCCGAAGTCCGCCGGTTTGGGCGCGGAGAGTTCTTTCCCCTCCGCGCCGGCGTAGGCAAACGCCGGCTGCCGGAAGGCGGCGCCGCCTTTCAATTTAAATTGCGACACCAGCGTAGAGAGCATGTTCGACTGCCCGCTCATCTCCTCCGACGAGGCGGCGCTCTCCTCGGCCGTGGCACTGTTTTGCTGCACCACCTGCGCCACTTGGTCGATACCGGTGTTGATCTGCTGGATCGCCAGCGACTGCTCTTCGGACGATTTCGCAATGTCGCCGACAATGGCCGTGCTTTCGTTGATGCCGGCGACGATCTCCGTGAGCGAGGCGGCCGTCTCGTCCGCGATCTTCGCGCCGAGCACCGCCTTTTCAATCGAATCCTCAATCAGCGCGCCCGTGTCTTTGGCGGCCTCCGCGCTCTTCGCGGCCAGGCTGCGGACCTCCTCGGCCACCACCGCAAAACCCTTGCCGTACTGCCCGGCGCGGGCGGCCTCCACAGCGGCGTTTAGCGCCAGGATGTTTGTCTGGAAGGCGATGTCGTCGATGACCTTGATGACTTTGTTGATGCTCTGGCTCGATTCGTTGATCTCCCGCACAGCCTCCATCATCTGATCCATCTGGCCGGCGCCTTTTTCCGCGCTGCTCCGGATGTTCTCGGAGAGACGGGCGGCCCGGGCGGCCATGTCGGCGTTTTCCTTTGTCTTGTGGGCAATTTCACCGATGGAGCTCGAAAGCTGCTCCACGGCGGCGGCCTGCTCCGTGGCGCCCTGGGCCAGCGCCTGCGCGCCGTCCGCGATCTGCTTGGAGCCTGTCGACACCTGTGCGGAAGCCGATTGGATCTCGCTGAACATCTCGTTCAGATTGACGACCATCGCCTTCAGCGCGGTCCCCATCGTGTCCTGCCCGCTCTGCGTCTTGATGTCTACGGTGAGGTCCCGGGAGGCCACAATCTGGAGCGTCTCCCCGTAGTAGACCAGATGTTCCAACGTCTTGACAAAGGCCGCGAGAGACTGCCCCACCTCGTCTTGAGCCTCCGCCGCCGCGCGCGCGCGG
>JAIRML010000006.1 GCA_031258665.1 Oscillospiraceae bacterium
CGATCGACCGCGTCGGCTACCTCGATGAGCGCCTCTTCGGCGTTCTCTTTGCCGAAACCACGCGGCGCGCCGCCGAATCCGCCGCGCGCCGCATCTTGCGCGCGGTTCGCAAGGACCTCTCCTCCTGTTTCGACTTCGACGTGCACATCTTGTTCGGGCTCGCGTCCTATGAAGGGCAATCCCTTGACAGCATGCTTCGCCTCTGCCTCCACGACCGCCGGGGTGATCTTGCCGGGCGCATTGCCCGCCTTTTCGACTGATGCGCGCATGTTTCACGTGAAACATCGGCCCCGTCTTTTTGTTTCACGTGAAACATATCCGCCCCCGACGCCGGAGAGGCCCGCACAAACAAGGAAGGAAGGTGGCCATGGGCAAAATCATTGCGATCGCCAACCAGAAGGGCGGCGTGGGCAAGACCACCACCTGCGTCAATCTGACCTGCGCGCTGCACGACGCAGCGACCAAGGCCCTGCTGGTCGACTTTGACCCGCAGGGCAATTCGACGTCCGGCATGGGCGTCGACAAAAATCGAGCGCCCTCGGTCTATGACGTCGTATTGGGTTCTGTGGCGGCAAAGCGCGCGCTTGTCTCCACCCGCTATGGGGATGTCTTGCCGGCCAACAAGGCGCTCTCCGGCGCCGAGATCGATTTTGTCGAGATGGAAAAGCGGGAATATCTGCTGGCGACCGCTTTGGCCTCCCTGCGCCCCCACTACGATTTTCTGCTGATCGACTGCCCCCCCTCGCTGGGGCTGCTCACGCTCAACGCCTTTTGCGCCGCCGACACCGTGCTGGTGCCGGTACAGTGTGAATACTACGCGCTGGAAGGGCTCTCCGACCTGATGTACACGATCCGGGCCGTGCGGACCCGGCTCAATCCGGCGCTGGATGTGGAGGGGATCTTGCTGACGATGTTTGACGGGCGCACCAATCTATCGCTCCAGGTGGCGGCCGAGGTCAAGCGGTTTTTCCCCGGCAAGTTGTATGCCTCCGTCATCCCGCGCAATGTCCGTCTCTCCGAGGCCCCCAGCCACGGCGTCCCTGTTCACCACTACGACCGCGCCTCACGCGGCGCGGAGGCCTACACACAGCTGGCCGCCGAACTGATCCGCAAAAACCAGCCCACCCCGTAGTATTTTGAGGACAGATCCCATCCGCGGTTTGCGGAATTCATTTCCGCACACCGCACCCCGCGAGGCGCCTCAGCGCCTCGATCCAACCCCCGTGTTGTAGAAAAACGAAGTTTTTCAACAAATAAAACAGATCCCATCCGCGGTGTGCGGAATTCATTTCCGCAAACCGCACCCCGCGAGGCGCCTCAGCGCCTCGATCCACCCCCCGTGTTGTTGAAAAACAAAGTTTTTCAACAAATAAACAAGAATTGTGGGTTGCAGGCGCAACCCACGTTGGGAGAAGATTGAAATGAAAAGACTGCTATCGCACAAAATACCCGCGGAGTTGCTGGCGGTTGTTTTGGTCGTCACGATGGTGTTTTCGCCATTGCTGGCGTTTGCACAGCTGCAAGCGCCCGGGTCCGCCGCCGCGCCGGAGGTCCTCGCGGAC
This sequence comes from Oscillospiraceae bacterium, assembly GCA_031258665.1. GTDB lineage: Bacteria > Bacillota > Clostridia > Oscillospirales > UBA929 > JAIRTA01. Next base: position 1,563 of record JAIRML010000006.1, read on the forward strand.
TACGTGCTCACGGCGTTCTACGACATGTCTCTCGACGGTGCGGCGCTGAATGACGTGAGCGGGAACAACTACGACGCCCCGCTCACGGGGCTGACGGCGGCGGATGTCGCCAACGTGGAGGGGGACGACGTCCTGACATTCCCGAGTTCAACCGGCGAGCGCTACGCGAAGATCCCCAACGGCGTCATCTACGACGAGAATTTCGCGATCGAGGTGACATACAACGCCGCCCGCAGCAACGCCAACTCGCTGCTCTGGAACCTCGGCACGCGCCGCGCGGTGAACACTCAGCCGCAGACGCTGAACAACTACCTGAACTTCCATCCCAATGTGGACAGCCAGGTTCGCGTCGCGCTGAAAGACAGCGCTCTCTTCGACGCCACAGGCACGGCGGATGCGGTGAAGTCGTTTTCCGGCGGCACGGTCGCGGCCACGACGGGCAACGATTTTACGACTGTCCTCGTCGTCTTTGAGGAGGGGGCGGTCACGGCCTACCAGGACGGCGAGGTGATCGGTTCCCTCACAAGCGATTACAGCATCCAAGACATCCTGGACACGGGCGTGTCGAACCCGAGCGACGCGATCGGCTATATCGGCCGCGCGTTCAGCACGACAAACGCGGCGAGCAGCAACTTCCAAGGGAAACTGACCTCGTTTAAGATCTACAACAAGACCTTCACAGACGCGGACGCGCTCGCGAAAGCGGTCGCCGAACTGCAGATCCCGAACGCGGGCGACGTCCGCGGCCACATCACACTCCCCGCGAGCGGCCGGAACGGCGTGCAGATCACGTGGGCGAGTTCGGACGAAGGCGTGGTCAACACGCGGTGGAAAGAAAACGACGATTACGACGACACACCGCCGGGCGTCGTCACGCGCCCGACGTCGGGGGACGCGAACGTCACCCTGACGGCCACGCTGACGAGAGGGGCGCTTTCGGACACGAAGGTGTTCCCCCTCACCGTGAGGCAGGCGCCGGCGCCCGCGGGCGCCGCGGACCACTACCTCTTCACGCATTTCACGGGCGACGAGGGGAACGCCAACAGTGAACAGGTGTATTTCGCGACGAGCAAAGACGGCCTGAACTTCCGCGACCTGAGCGCCGTCAATGATCCCATCCTGACCTCGACGGTCGGCGAGAGAGGCGTGCGCGACATGTGCATGATCCGCTCGCCCGAGGGGGACAAATTCTACCTCATCGCGACCGATCTCTCCATCTACCACAGGGCGCGGGGTTGGGGGACCGGCAACAACGCGAGCGCGACGGGCAGCCAGAAGATCGTCGTCTGGGAATCGGACGACCTCGTGCACTGGTCAGCGCCGCGTCTGGCGCGTGTGGCCGCCGACGCCGCGGGCATGGCGTGGGCGCCCGAAGCGTTCTACGACGAGAAGACCGGCGAGTACATCACGTTCTTCTCCTCGACCATGAACGGCAGGACACAGGTCTACTACGCCAAGACCCGTGATTTCTATACGTTTACGGAGACGAAGCCCTTTGTGGAGCACACCGACGTCATCGACGCGACGGTCGCCCAGATCGGGGACTATTACTACCGCGCCTCGAAGTTCGACGGCAACAGCTCCTCCAACATCTTCCTCCAGCGCGTCTCAAAAGAGGCCGGCATGCTCGGGGCATGGTCGAACTACATCAGTTTGGCGGGTTCCAAAAACAGCACGGTATACGCCGGCATCGGGAGCGCGACGAATTATTACGCCTCCGGCGGACCCGCCTTGGAAGGCCCCGAATTCTATCGGCTGGGCGGTACCGGCGAGTGGATTCTCATGGCCGACCGCTACGGAAACGGTTCGGGCTATGTGCCCTTCCTGCTGAGCGACCCGGAGGACCCGAGCACCTGGGCCGCCATGGCTTCCGGCTTCAACTACGGCGCGGTCAAAAAGCGCCACGGCAACATCATCCCCGTCACGCAGGCGGAATACATGCGGATCATGGAGGCCTATACGGACGGCCACGTCACGGCGGTCACGCTCGGCGAGGACGAGGTCTCTACGTATGTCGGCACGACAAAGCGGCTCAGCGCGGCGCTGACGCCGGCGGACCCGATCGACGCGGATCTCACGTGGTCGAGCAGCGACCCGCAGGTCGCGACCGTGGACGCGGCGGGCTTGGTCACGGCGCTCGCGGCGGGCGAGACGACCGTCACGGTCACGACTGTGGACGGCGGCCTGACGGACACCTGTTTGGTCACGGTCGCGGCGGCCCCGCCGCCGGCGGTGCCTTTGGCCTACTTCGACTTCAACAGCCCGGCCGTCAGCAACGTCTACAGCAGCTTGGAAGGCACGGACGCGAAGGCGACGGCGCAGGGCGCGAGCGCGACCTACCTCACGCTTCGGGCAAAGGGCACGGGCTATGACGCCGATGACACCGCCCTGTATCTGGCCGGTTCCACCGCGTCGGCGGCGCGGGGCGCCTTCCTGCGCGTGACGAACCTGGCGGGCAACCCGCTTCTGACGGGTCTGGAGGAGATCACAGTCTCCTACGACGCGAGTCCGTCCAAGACAGGCACAAACTGGCCGGTCTACCTCGCGCGCAGCGCCAGCGCGAACAGCGAGTCGACGCTGGCCTACGTCGGGTTCTTCAACACTTCGAACGCAACCGTGACGACGATCGAACGCTTCAACAACGGGACGCGTTACAGCCCCTCGGCCTCCGCGTCCAACGGGGCCCTCAACGCGTGGCACCACATCGACTGCGTTCTCACGGCCACGGAGACGAAACTCTATGTGAACGGTGTGCTGAGGAGCACTGTCCCCGCCGTGGCCGCACAGAGCCTGACAAGCATCCTCGGCACGGCTTCCATCTTCCAGATCGGCCGGGCGCAGTGGGGCACCAACGGCGAGTTCTTCAACGGGCTGATGGACAACGTCGCGGTCTACGGCCGTGAATTGACTCCGATCGAGATCCGCGACAACTACTATACAGTCGCGAGTTCGACCGCCATCGCGTCCCTGCTTTCCGCGGATGTCGAGGCGCTGCACATCGCCGACGTGGCGGTCTCCGACCTCAGCCTGCCGGCGGCCGGCGCGAATGGGAGCAAAATCACCTGGGCGAGCGGGGACGAGGACGTCATGGGGGCGGACGGCGCGGTCACGAGGCCTGAGGGTTCCAACGCGCAGGTCAAGCTGACCGCGACACTCACGCTCGCGGGGCAGGAGGCGACGAAAGAATTTACGGTTCTGGTCTTGGCCGAAGGGGACCGGGCGACGCTTGACTTCCTCGCGGGCGACTACGACCTCGGCATCGCGTATGTCACGGGCGACATCACGCTTGCTGCCACCCTCGGCCTGGGCACCGCCGTGACATGGACATCCGCGCCCGAAGGCTTCATTGGGGCGGACGGCGCGGTCACGAGACCGGCCGCGGGCGCGGGCGACCGGGCCGTCACACTCACGGCCGCCGTCGCGCTCGGCGCGGCGACTGTCACGAAGGACTTCGACGTGACGGTCGCGGAGGCCGACCACGGCAAGCTCCTGGCCTACACGCACCCGGCGCCGGCCTCCTCGGACTTCGCGTACAACACGGCCCAGGGCGCGCGTTTCGCGGCCGCCGCGGGCGGCGATCCCTACGCCGTCCTGAACAGCGGCAAGCCGGTGATGTATTCGAAAGTCGGGTCCAAGCGCATGATCTGGCCCTCCGTCGTGCGCAAACCCGACGGCGGCTTCGCCCTCATCGCGGCGGACAACAACGCGAGCAGCGCCGTCACCGTCTATGACTCCGCGGACCTGACGAAGTTCACGGGCGAACGCCTCGTCCCGCTCAACACGACGTCGACCAACGTGCGGGAGGTCGCGGCCGTCTACGACAACGGGGTCCGCGCCTACCGCGTGGTCTGGCGCGGCACGGGCAGCGCCTACTATGAGACGGTCACGGATCTGGCCGGGTCAATCGTTTCGGTGACGCCGATCGCGCAGGCCGAACACGCGGCGGCTTTGACAAAGGCGGGCTATGTGGGCGGGACCTTCGCCTATCCCACCGCGGCCGGCACACAGGGTTCGGCCATTGGTCTGACGAAGGCGGAGTACGACAAGGTTTTGAACAAGTTCGCGCGCATCAAGAACACGGGCGTGGAAGCCTTCGGCCCGGTCGGCGTCGACGGCGTCGATGAGCTGGGGGACCTCGCGCTGCCCGAGCGCGCCACGCTCAAGTACAGCGACGGCTCGACGAAGACTCTGCCCGTGGCGTGGGATCAGGGCGACTTGGACGCCATCGACCGCCCCGGCACGTACGAGATCGACGGCACGATCTTGCAAAAGACCTACGGGGATCCGTTCATTAGCTACAGGGCCGACCCCTGGGTGACAAAGGGCAGCGACGGCTACTACTACTTCACGGCGTCTTACCCGATGGTCGGCAGCAGCGACGCGACCGGCTACGACAGGATTGTCCTGCGCCGGTCGAGGACGCTCGAGGGCCTGGCCGAGGTGGGGCAGAACCAGAAGGAGAACACGGGAGGCGAAGGTGAGATCGTCATCTGGAACCAGGCCGGCTCGACGACAAACCACCGGTACGTCTGGGCGCCGGAGATCCATGAGATCAAGGGCAAGTGGTATGT
>JAIRML010000237.1 GCA_031258665.1 Oscillospiraceae bacterium
GGGGAAGAAGCGGATCAACCTGCACGCGAGTTACGCGATCTTCGACGGCGCGCGGGCGGACCGGGATGCCCTGCAGCCGGAGCACTTTGCGCGTTGGGTGGAATTTGCCCGCGCGCGCGGGCTCGGGGTCGATTTCAACCCCACCTTCTTCAGCCACCCCATGGTGCGGGAAAATCTCACGCTGTCCAGCCCGGACAGGGCGGTGCGCGACTACTGGGTGCGGCACGGCATCGCCTGCCGCCGCATCGCGTCCCACATCGCCGGGGCGCTTGGCGCGCCGGTGCTCAACAACATTTGGGTGCCAGATGGGTACAAAGACACCCCCGCCGACCGGCTGGGGCCGCGTCTGCGGCTGAAGGAGAGTTTGGACCGCATCTTTGAAGGTTCCCTGCCGGGCGTCATCGACAGCGTGGAGAGCAAGGTGTTTGGCATCGGGCTGGAGGCATACACGGTGGGCAGCAGTGAATTTTACATCGGGTACGCCGCCAACCGCCCGGGCGTGTACAACCTGCTCGACAGCGGGCACTACCACCCGACGGAGATGATCAGCGACAAAATCTCCAGCTTGCTTGTCTTCTTCGACAAACTGCCGCTCCATGTGAGCCGGCCGATGCGGTGGGACTCCGACCATGTGGTGCGGCTGGACGATGAACTGAAGGAGATCGCCAGAGAGATCGTGCGCAACGACGCGCTGCGGCGGGTCCTGATCGGCCTCGACTTCTTCGACGCCTCCATCAACCGTGTCGCGGCTTGGGTCATCGGTACGCGCAACATGCAAAAGGCGCTGCTGCTGGCCCTGCTGGAGCCGGTGGGGTACCTGCGGACGCTGCAGGAGGAGAACCGCTTTACGGAACTTCTGATGCTCCAGGAGGAACTGAAGACATTTCCCTTTGGCGCGGTGTGGGACGAATGGTGCGTGCGCGGCCGGACGCCGGCGGGCGCCGCTTGGTTCGCGGAGGTACAGGCGTACGAACAGACCGTGCTGCGCGAGAGGGGGTAGCCGATGGACAGGGAGATCTTTTGGGAGACACACCGGCGTGCGCTCACCGAATTTGCCGACATGTCGGCGCAGGTCGGCCGGCCGGAGCATGTCCAGGGCGGCGGCGGCAACACCTCCGTCAAGCTGCCCGGCGGGCTGATGGCGATCAAGGCCTCCGGATTTCGTCTGGATGACATCACGCCCCGGCGGGGCTATGCCCTGCTGCGCCATCCGCCGGTGGCGGCGTTTTATGAGGAGACGGACCCGGCCGCGTTGGGCAGCGAGGTGGAGACTCGCGGCGCCGGTGTGGCCAAGGCGCACACTGTGGCCTGGGAGGGCGCAGAGCCCTTGCGGCCGTCGGTGGAGGCCGGCGCGCACGCCTTGCTCGACATCTACGTGGCGCACACGCACACGGTGTACGCAAATCTGGCGTGCTGTGCGCAGCGGCCCGAGGAGATCCTGTGTGAGGCGCTGGCGGGCGCGCCCCACTGTTTTGTTCCCTATGTGGACCCCGGCGCGCGGCTCTCATTTGCCATCCGCCGGGCCGTGACACAAAACCCGGCGGGGCGGTCTCTGATTTTCTTGCAAAATCACGGGTTGATCGCCTCGGGGGCGACGGCGCCGGAGGCGCTGCGCCGGCACGAGGAGGCCTGTGCGGCGCTCAAAGATTGGTTCCGGGCACCGGATTATCCGGCTGTCTCTCTTCGGGAGGAGGGGGAGAATCTTTACCGGTCCGCCACGCCGTTCCTCGCGGCGCGCCGGGGGGGGTACGGCCGTGACCGACTCATGGAGAGATGTCTGTACCCGGACCAACTCGTCTACCTCGCCCATCAGCCGGAAGAAGTGCTGACGGGCGTGTATCGGATGGGGAGGACGGAGGCCCTGGCGTTGGAAGAGCTGCTGACGGCCGTCGTCTACCTCCACGAGACGGCCGGCGCCCGGGGTGTCCGGCTTGTCCCGATGACTGACGCGGCCAAACAGTTTATCGACGGCTGGGAGAGCGAGGCGTACCGGAAATCGGTGGTCCGGGACGCGCGCGCAGGCAAACCGCCGCGCGCGCGGGAGTGACAGCGCCCGCGCCGGAAAACAGGAGGGAAAAGCATATGGCGACGATCATACGGCTGCCGCAGATAGGCGTCAGCGAGGAGAGCGCGGTGCTGGCCGCGTGGCATGTGCATGTGGGGGACGCGGTCAAGGCGGGGGACATCCTGTTCACGCTGGAGACAGGCAAATCCTCCTTCGATGTGGAGGCCGAGGTGACGGGTACGGTACTGGCCATCTGGTGTGAGGAGGGCGAGGAGAAGCCGATCAAGGCGCCGCTGTGTGTCATCGGGGCGCCTGGGGAGGCCGTGCCCGAAGCGCAGCCGGCCGCGCCGGCGCCCCATAGTACTTTGTTGCCGCAAAGCGGCAACAAAAAAGAAGAATTTGGGTTGTGGGCTGCGGAGGCAGCCCACGTTGGTACTTTGTTGCCGCAAAGCGGCAATAAAAAACAAGAATCTGGGTTGTGGGCTGCGGGGGTAACCCACCTGAGCGAAGAGAACAGCGCCGCCGGCGCGGCGCGCGGCG
>JAIRML010000263.1 GCA_031258665.1 Oscillospiraceae bacterium
ACATACAACGCGGCCGGGAACATCGACAACCTGGTTGTCTCCAGCGCGCCGCGCTACGCCAACCAGTTCTCGGCGACGACGTCCGGCAGCGACGCCGCCATCGCAAATTTCACAAGCCACGCGTTCACAAAGAACAACGTGTGGAGCATCAGCGGCAACCGCTTGGCCGCGTCCGACGCCGGCGCGGCGCTGGTCGGCAACTACGGCTGGACCGATTATGAGTTTGCCGCGACCGTGCGCCCGACATCGAGTGAGACAACCGCGGGCCTCGTTGTGCGCGGCTACCTGAACGCCGGCGCGGAAAACGGCTATATTGCGGCCCTGAACCGCCCCGCGGGCAAGATCCAGCTGCTCAGAGCGAGCAAGGGCGCCACGACCGTGCTGGCGGAGGAGGATTTCACATTCGCCGACAATCACACGACCGACTACCCGCTGATCGTGCGCGTTGTCAACAACACGATCCGCGTATACGCCAACACCGATGGGTCGACAGGGGCGCCCAACACGGCCAGACCGCTCCTGACGGCCGTTGACAACATCTATCCCGCGGGCATGGCCGGCGTCATCAGCCTGTCCGGCGCGGCGGACTTCGACAACCTGAACGTCAAAGACAAGTTCGTTTGGCAGGAGGAATTCAACGACGGGGCCCTGTCCGGCTGGCGGGAATACGGAAACGGTGCGGCGTCGGTCGCCGACAATGAGCTCACGCTCGTGCAGAGCAGCAACGGCTACAAGCTCACCGACGGGTACGCCACGTGGGAGAACTACACGATCAAGGCGGACATCAAGCTTCTCATCAAGTCAGGCAAATCCAACGGCGGGTTTACGTACCTGGCGACAGACTTCGGCGCCGGACAGGACGATCTGCGGGGCTATGTCACAGGCGTCAACTACAACACAACCGAAAACCCGGGGGCGAACGAACACACGGGCGTGGAGACCGGGGCCATCCACTGGGGCTGGACGGCGCTGACGAACACCACGGCCGGGCAGATCACGTTCGACCCGAATGAGTGGCACCCGATGGAGATCACTGTCACCAGCACCGGCGCTTCCACGACCGCCATACAGGCGACGGTGGACGGCAAGCTGTGCTACAGTTACACCGCACCGGCCAATCGGGACTTCCATTACGGGCAGATCGCGGCGCGCGTGTTCAATTCCGACATGAAGGTGCGCAACCTGCGCGTCATCCCGAACGGTGAGACGGAACCGGCCGTCGAATTCTCGGTCGCCGGCCGCGTAAGCGCGCCGAACGCCGCCGACCTGTCCGGTCTGACTGTCACGCGCTATGCCTTTGCCGACACGGAGTTCTCGGCGCCGCTGGCCACGGCCGGCGTCTCGGCCGACGGCAGCTATGCCTTTGCCGAGAAAGCGCCCGGCGGCAAGTACGTGGTGCGCGTGACCGACCCGAGCGGCTTCTTCGCGCCGTCCGCCCTGCTGATCGATTTGGTCAAGGACATCTCCGACGCGGACATCGCGCTCGACGCCGATCTGACCCTCTCAGATCTGACACTCACCGGAGGTCCCGGGTCGCTGGCGGCCAAAGTCGTGATTGACACCGCCGACGACGCCCGCATCCTGATCGCGCTCTACGACGCGAACGACAGGCTGGTCGGTGTCGAGAGCGTGGCGGAAGCCACGGTCTCAAGCGGGACGGTCAAACGGTTCGACATCTCGGTGAGCGATATCCCCGAGGCCGCTGTCACCGCGAAGGCGTTCGTCTGGAACAGCCAGTACGCGCCGCTTTGCGATGCGAAAGAGCTGGCCCTGTGAAGGGGAAGACCAACCATCCGGCGTGCGCCCCGCATGTTAAAAAAAGACTCATACGGGTCAAATTATTGTAAAGACAACGCAAATGTGCGGGAGATATAATAAAAAGGGAAGCGGACCTCGATTTCGAGGCCAAAAAATCATTTTATGCAAAGGAGAGGAATTTTCAAGATGAAAAAAAGAACGTGGATGTGTGTGATGGTGGCCTGCGTGATGCTGCTGGCCACGGCGTGCGGAGCGTCGGGGGACTCGCCGGAGGGCTCCGGCGCCAACGAGAAGCTGGTGGTGGGCTTTGCCCAGATTGGTCAGGAGTCCGGCTGGCGCGACGCGGAGACCGCGTCGATACAGTTTTACGCCGGGCAGAACCTGGACACCATCGATCTGAAGTTCGCGGATGCGCAGCAAAAACAGGAGAACCAGATCAAGGCCATCAAATCCTTCATTGAAATGGACGTGGACGTCATCGGGCTGGCGCCGGTTGTCGAGACCGGGTGGGACGCCGTCTTCACCGAGGCCAAAGACGCCGGTATCCCGATCGTGCTGGTGGACCGCATGGCGGCTGTGGACGAGAGCCTGTACGCGACCTTCATCGGCTCCGACTTCATTGAAGAGGGCAAAAACGCCGCCATTGAGATGAGCGCGCTGCTGGGCGGCTCGGGCAAGATCGTACAGTTGGAGGGCACTGTGGGCGCTTCCGCCGCCAACGACCGCAAAAAAGGCTTCGAGGACGAGATCGCGGCCAATCATCCGGGCATCGAGATCGTCGCGTCGCAGACAGGCGACTTCACGCGCGCCAAGGGCAAAGAAGTGATGGAGTCCTTCTTGAAGACATACGGCAATGAGATCAAGGGGATATACGGCCACAACGACGACATGGCGCTGGGCGCCATAGAGGCCATCAAAGAGGCCGGGCTCAAGCCGGGGTCCGATGTTGTGGTGGTTTCCGTCGACGGTGTGAAGGGTATCTTTGAGGCGATGGCGGCCGGTGAGGCCAATGTCACCATCGAGTGCAACCCGCTTTTGGGGCCGCAGTTCTTCCAGGCTTGCCAGACGCTGAAAGACGGCGGCACGGTGGAAAAATGGATCAAATCTGAAGAGGGGATCTTCCGCGCCGACACGGCGGCGGCCGATCTGCCCAACAGAAAGTATTGATCACGCCATCGGACGCACATCTCCCGCCTCCCGTGTCCCACGCGGCGTGAACGCAAGTGCAGACAAGTGTAAAAAGATATTTGCTGTTTTCCAGCAACCCCCGTGTCCCACGCGGCGTGAACGCAAAGAGAATTTGTCCGCCCCACGGAACGTCGTTTCGTGGGGCGGACATCGGGAGTCCCGCCGCGCCCGGCGGGGCATCATAACACCTTATTGCCGCGAAGCGGCAATAAAAAACAAGAATTTGGATTGTGGGTTGCAGGCGCAACCCACCTTAGATGGAAGAGGTCTTGCGATGGACACACAGGAAAAGCTGCTCGAAATGGAACATATCACCAAAATATTCCCCGGCGTCAGGGCGTTGCACGACGTACACTTTTCGCTGGGGCGCGGGGAGATCCATGCGCTGCTCGGCGAAAACGGGGCGGGAAAGTCCACGCTGATCAAAGTGCTGACGGGTGTTTTCGAGCGGGATGAGGGAGAGATTTTTCTGGAGGGGCGCGCCATATCGCCTCAGTCCCCCCAGGCGGCCCAAAATATGGGGATCAGCACGGTGTACCAAGAAGTGAACCTCTGCCCGAACCTGAGCGTGGCGGAAAATGTGTACATCGGGCGCGAGCCCGGGTCCGCGGGGCGGATCGACTGGAAGACGATCAATCGAAAGGCGGCCGAACTGCTGGGCCGGTTCGACCTGCACATCGACGTCACGCAGAATCTGGATCGCTATTCCGTGGCGGTGCAGCAGATGGTGGCCATTGCCCGCGCGGTCGATATCTCCGCGAAGGTGCTGATCTTGGACGAACCCACGTCCAGTTTGACGGCCGTCGAGGTGCGGAAACTGTTTGAGATCATGCGGATGTTGAAGGCGCAGGGCATGGGGATCATCTTTGTCACGCATTTTTTGGACCAAGTCTACGAGGTGTCCGACACCATCACCGTACTGCGCGGGGGCGAGTACATAGGGTCCAGCCCCGCGGCGGATCTTCCGAAGATGCAGCTCGTGGCCAAGATGATCGGAAAAGAATACGAAGATCTGGAGGGCCGGCCGGCCGCCGCCGCCGCGGCGGGCCACGGGGCCAAAGACCTGTTTTTGCGGCTGGAGGGCGCCGCGTCCGCGCGGATCTCCGACGTGAACATCGACATCCAAAAGGGGGAGGTGCTGGGCTTTTCCGGGCTGCTCGGTTCCGGGCGGAGCGAGATCGCGCGGCTGATTTTTGGTGTGGACCCCATTGTGGAGGGCGACATTGAGATCGGCGGCCGCCATGCGGCCGTCAGGGAGCCGATCGCCGCCATGCGCGCCGGGATTGGATTTTGCCCGGAAAACAGAAAGAGCGAGGGCATTGTGGGGGACCTGTCGGTGCGGGAGAACATCATGTTGGCCCTGCAGGCCAAACAGGGCATGATGAAGGCGATGTCGCGCCGGCAGTCCGAAAAATTGGCGGACACATACATCAAAGCGCTGTCCATCAAGACGCCCTCCCGGGACCAATCCACCAACAACCTGTCCGGGGGCAACCAGCAAAAAGTGATATTGGCGCGCTGGCTTGCCACCAACCCGGACCTGCTGATCCTGGATGAACCGACGCGCGGCATAGACATCGGCACCAAGGCGGAGATCCAAAAATTGGTCATCAAATTGGCCCAGGACGGGATGTCCCTCGTCTTCATCTCATCGGAGGTCGACGAGATGGTCCGCTGCTGCGGACGGATGGTTATTTTGCGGGAGAAAAAATTGGTGGGAGAGCTCGCCGGCGACGAGATATCGGAGGATATGATTGTCAAATCTATGGCGGGAGGGGCACAGTTTGAGCCAAAAACTGAAACAGTTTAGTAAAAATCAGATCTTTTGGCCGCTCATGGTGCTGCTCGCCATCTTGCTCGCGAACGGCGTCATATCCGGCGGTCAGTTTTTCGAGATGCGGATCGTGGACGGGCATCTGTACGGCAGGCTGATCGACATCCTGCGCAACGGCAGCAAACTGATGGTGCTGGCCATTGGCATCACCATGGCGCTGGCCACCGGGGGCACGGACATCTCCGTCGGCTCGGTCATGGCCATCTCCGGCGCCGTCGCGTGCAGCATTGTGGACGGAAGACTCCTGTCGGGCGTCTCCGGCAGCGTGACGGTGGCCATCGTTCTCGCGCTGCTGGCGGGGCTTGCGTGCGGCCTGTGGAACGGCGTGCTGATCGCCAAGGCCAAGATACAGCCCATTGTGGCCACCATGATCCTGATGGTGGCCGGGCGCGGCATCGCGCAGCTTATTACAGAGGGGAAAATTGTCACAATTAATTCCGACGCGTATTATTTTATCAACGGAGGCTACATTTTGGGGCTGCCCTTTCCGCTGTTCATCGTGGCCTTCGCGTTTGTCGTGGTCATGCTTTTCACGCGGAAGACGGCCTCCGGCCTGTTCATCGAGGCGATCGGCGTCAACAGCGTGTCGAGCCGCTTCACCGGCATCAAGGTGGACCGCATCAAACTGATGATCTACGCGTTCTCCGGGCTGATGGCGGCCGTGGCCGGCCTCATCGAGAGTGCCGGCATCAAGGGCGCGGACTGCAACAACGCGGGCCTCCTGATCGAGCTGGACGCCATTCTTTCCGTGGCCATAGGGGGCACCTCCCTGTTCGGCGGCCGCTTTTCCATACCGGCCAGCGTCGTCGGCGCGCTCATCATACAGAGCATCTCGACGTCGGTGCTGGCCATAGGCGTGGCGCCCGAGGTCACGCTGGTGGTCAAATCTTTGATCGTGATCGTCATCTGTTTGGTGCAGTCCAAAAAATTCAAAGAGATGCTCGCCGGAAAATTCTCCCGAAGGGCGGTGAAGGAGGCGTGAGCGGTGCCATACAAAAAAAACCGGGGAACAAGAACATCTCATTGTGGATCACAACATTGCTCTTTTTTGTGCTGTTTGGAGCGGGCTCGCTGGCGTATGACCGATTCTTTTCCCTGTCCACATTTCTCAACCTCTTCAACGACAACGCGTACCTCATCATTGTCGCGATCGGCGTGACGTTTGTGCTCCTGACGGGGGGCATCGACATCTCCGTGGCGTCCACACTGGCCTTCACCTGTGTGTTTTCGGCCCATTTGCTGCGCCTCGGCGTACCGCCGGCGGCGGTGATCCCGCTCGTGCTGTTGATCGGGCTCGGCGTGGGGCTTCTCATGGGGTACCTGATCCAGACATTTCATTTGCAGCCCTTCATTGTCACACTGGCCGGGCAATTTTTTATGCGCGGGTTCTGCGCGGTCATCAGCACCAACTCCATCCCCATCTCAGATGAGTTTTACAAGTACATGGCCTTGGGCAAAGTGAGCATAGGCAAGGGAAAGCTGTATTATTACGTGTTCTT
>JAIRML010000302.1 GCA_031258665.1 Oscillospiraceae bacterium
GTTCTTGTCAAAGACCTTGCTGCTCAACCGGAGGTCGCTGTATGCAAAGGTCGTGTAGCTCAGGCCATAGCCGAAGGGATAAGCGACCATATCGTCGTATGTCTCCGGATTCGTCTCAAAGTACCGGTAGCCCACAAACACGCCTTCGTCGTACCAAGCCGGGCTGGAATTGAAGGTTGAGCCCGGATGTTTGTTCGCCGCGATGGAGGGGCTGTCGTCAAAGGACACCGGGAATGTCTGCCCCAGCTTACCTGAAGGGTTGACCGCGCCCTTCAGGATGTCCGCGATGGCGCGGGTTCCCTCCGTGCCCGGATTCCAGATGTCCAGGACCGCGTCCGCGCTCTCCCGGAATTCTGTCGTGTTGATTGTGCCACCCACGTTGATCAGGACGATCAGCTTCTTGCCCGCATTGTGAAAGGCGGAAGCGTAGGCGCTGAACACCGTCTTTTCCATGTCGGTCAGATTGAAAGCCGCCTGTTGCAGGTCGGCGCCCTCGCCGGACACCCGCGTCAGCACGAAGACACCCACATCCGCCGCGGCGGCGGCAGCCAGGGCCGCGCTCTGAGCGTTGCTCTCGCCGTCAGCCATCAAAACCCCGCTCGCCGTAGCCCACGCTGCGTTCTCCGCAGCCAGACCCGCCGCCTGTGCCACGCCGTAGACGTACTTGTTCCCGTCGCGGCCCGTCTGGGGGTTCTTTGCCAGGGCGTCGCGGAAAGCGGCCTCGTTGCCGCCGTACACGCCCGCGTCGATCCGCCAGTCCACCACATCGAAGCCACGGTCCTTCAGCGCCTCCACCAGGGAGAGGGAGTAGGGTGTCGTGTTGTTGTTGAAGCGCACCTGGGCGCTGCCCGTGCCCTGGATCACCACATCGCCCACGGAGGCGCTGTCGCCGTACCACCGCGGGTCAAACTGCTCGTGCCACGCGTTCCGGCTTGTGACCAGCGCGACCTTCTCATTGCCCACGAGAGGCAACGCGCCGTCCTTGTTCTTCATCAGGACGATGCCCTCGTCCGCCGCCTGCTTGTTGACCGCGGCGGCTTCCAACTGCACCTCGGAGCCGCCGAAGGTGCCGGAGCGCAGGCCGATGTCCGCCTGGGTGAGGCCCTGGACCTCCGTACCATCCGGCTTGCGATAGCTCGCATAAGATCCGTCGGGCTGGAGCTTGCCATATTCGCCCCGGTACGCGGAGGTCTTGACCAGCACGCCCAGGATGTTTTTGACACTCCGGTTGAGCAGGTCCGCCCGGCGCGTCCGCTCCGCCGCGTCGATACTGCCGTCGAGAATCCAATTGCGGACCGTCCCTTGGTCACGGGAAGACTGCCCCATGTCCATCTGGGCCTCCAGCGAAAGGGGGCCGTTATAGTCCCCGCCCCAGTCGGACATCACGAAACCCTCGTGACCCCACTCGCCGCGCAGGATGTCGGTCACCAAAAATTTGTTGGCGTGCATGTTGATGCCGTTGACGGCGTTGTAGCCCGTCATGTACGTCCAGGGCTGCTCCTTCGAGGCCATCTCAAAGGGCAGCAAATAGATCTCGCGCAGGGCGCGCTCGGACACATTGGAACTGCCCTGGCTGCGGTTCGACTCCGCGTCGTTGGCCACAAAGTGCTTAAGCGATACGCCGACGCCGCCGGCCTGGATCGCTTTCACATAGTTGGCCGCCGTCACGCCGCCGATGTACGGGTCCTCCGAATAGTACTCAAAGTTCCGGCCCGCCAGCGGGTTGCGCTGGTTGTTGATGCCGGGACCCAGCACGATGTCCACAGCGTAGTAAATCGCCTCTTTCGCCGTCTTTTCGCCGATCAACGACGGGATCTCCGGATTCCAGGTGGATCCCATGCCGGCGGGCGCCATCCAGACGGTGGCGTTTTTCCACATCCGCACGCCGGCCGGTCCGTCCGCCAGCACCAGGGATGGGATATTGAAGCGTGGGATGGCGTAGGTGCCGCCCGCCGGCCCGCCCCTGTCCGGTGTGCCGTCGTTGTTCACTTCGGGCGGCTCGTTCTTGCCGTTGAGCAGGAAATTTGGGTCGCCGCCCACGCCGGATGTCAGCATGACCCGCTCGTCCAGCGACAGCGCGCCGATGACCTCGTCAATGTTGTCCGGCGTCAACTGGGGCAGCGCCGCGGCGCTGCGGTAGCTGTAGGTCACGGGATCGCCCCACACCGGATCGGCGCCGCCCACAAACACCGCTCTGGCCTTGACGACAAAGGCCGTCGCCGCCGCCGCGCCGCTCACCGTGATCGGCGTTCCGGTGTACTTGGTGGCGTCGGCGGTCACCTCAGCCACCGACGTGTCGTCCGTGAGGCCAGTCCGGGCGTCAAAGGCCCCCGTCCCGGTTGTGTACCAAATCTCCACGTTGGGGGTGGAAACGGCAGCGCCGGTAAAATTGACCCCCGACGCCAGATCCGACGGGCTGTACAGCCCGCTCATCAAGTCCATGGTCAGCGTCGGCATGTTGGCCACCGCGCTCCCAACGTCGCTGAACTGCGTGCCGTTCAACACGACAAGGACTTTGACCAAGGCAGTGCCCGTCACCGGCACGGACGCTGTAACTGTCCATCCCATCCAATTTATTTTGTAGATGGGTACCTCCGCGGACGCGGTGGTCGGCGTACTGCCGTCTGTCGTGTAGTAGGCGCGCACGGCGTTCTTGCTATAATCGGCGCCCGGGTTGGGGCCAAAGAACGTACCTTCGACGGTGACATTGCTCTCCACGAACCATGAATGGTTGATGTTGAGCGGCGGGGGGCCGCCCCAAGCGAAACCGGGCGAAAGCGCCGGCGCTTCGGAATCCGCCAGCGGGACCAACCCCGCCCCTTCGTCCGCCGCAGACATATACGTGGGATCGGCCGCGAAGGCCGCAAGGCCGGTGGGCAAAAATGTCAGTACCAGCGCCAGACACAGCGCCAAAGCCAGTCTCCTTCTGAAACTTGTTTGCATGTTTTTTCCTCCTTTGAGTCTCTTTTCGATTCGAATTTTACAGGGATAATTTTCCAATTTTTTCCTTTTCTACTCAGCTGCACGTTTTTCCCCGCTATCGCTACGGCGACACCTCCTCTGCTGTGAGCCTCTTTGTCACACGCGGTTTTCTACAGGCGCGGCTGTTTTGTAGTACCTTGCTGCCGCAAAGCGGCAACAAAAAAAGAAGAATTTGGGTTGTAGGTTGCAGTTGCAACCCACGTTGGATGTGAATCTTCACAATCGCGGAGGGGATTTCGGCTGGGTTTATATGTTTTTATGTGCGTCCGCATGTTCTCTCCCGCAACATCATACGAGACGTAAAAAGGTATACCTTTTTAAAAACCGTTGTCGTGGGCTGAGAACCTGTGGATTTTTTTATTATATTACAAATTAATATAAAAGTCAAGCTTTTCCCCGTTTGTACTTTGTTGGTTTTGATCAAAGCAACAGTCGCCATTTCGTGTATTGAAAACAATCAAAAAGGTATGCCTTTTCGGCATTTTCCCGTGGTGGAGAATCTGCTTTTTTCTCATCAAAAATCTCTACAGCTGAGATAAACCCGCGAAAATTGCCACAAACACCAGTCTAAAAGCCACCACAACCCAGCTTTTGGGCATAGCCAGGCCCCCGGCGCGCCTCGGTGGAGGCGGCGACCGGGGGCCTGTTTTTCTTTGCACAGCCGGGGGCGGGCAGGCACAGAGATCTGCCCCTACTCCACGTCTTGGAGCGCGTCGTAGCCCTCCTCGCCGGTGCGGACTTTGACCACGTTCTCCACGTCGTACACAAAGATCTTCCCGTCTCCGATCCGACCGGTGTAGAGGACCGCCTTGGCGGTCTCGACCACGGTCCGGACCGGCACCTTGCAGACCACGATCTCCAGTTTGATCTTGGGCAGGAAATTCACATCCATCTCCACGCCGCGGTAGTACGCCTGGTTGCCCTTCTGCATCCCGAAACCCATCACGTTCGTGACTGTCATACCGGTGATGCCCACCTCGTTCATCGCCACCTTCAGCGACTCCAATCGCTGCGGTTTTGTCACAATGTCCACCTTGGTGTCCCCGGATTCTTACGTGATTTTGGCCTGCACCTCCATCGCGGCCATCAAGCCGGCGATCGTCGGCTATGTGACGGGCTGTCCGCCGGGGCGGGCAATCCCCACGCAGGAGTGCCTGCA
>JAIRML010000035.1 GCA_031258665.1 Oscillospiraceae bacterium
CAGCAAGGTGCTAAGAAAGTCATTTCCCGTGTCTTCGCCTTCGCGATCTTGATGTCGATGTTTGCGGGCATGTTCACATGCGGCGCCGCCGCGGTATCCGCTGACGACTCGGTTGACGAGTTTGCCTGGAACTTCTCCGAATTGACAGTGGGGACTCTGTTTGGCGAAAATATCGCGGCCGAGACGCAAAATACCGCTGGCAAAGGCCAGACATTCTTTGCCAATATCGCGCACAGGGCCTTCGCGGCCGTGCACTCGGCAGGTGTCTACGGCACCAACAGCGAAAGTGCCGGCAACATCATTGCGGACAACCAAAGCACCAAATGGTGTCAGGGTGTCAACGCCAACAACGCCTGGTTTATCCTTGACGCCGGCGAAAAAGTCAAGGCGCCGTATTACGCCATCCGCGGCGCGAACGACGACATGTCTTACGCGTCCGCCAGGGTCCTGCACACCTGGACAGTGCAGGGCAGCGACAGCGCGGACGGCCCCTGGGTGACCATAAGCTCGCCCGGAGCGCAGGGAACCGGCTGGACTTCAAACTATCAGATCCGGATGTTTGATTTCGACAGTGACGCCGTTCCGGCGGAAGGGTTCAGGTACTACAGGCTTCAAATAAGCCGCTACGGGAACACCGCCGGGGGCACAGCCCTCGCCAGTGCGAGCAACACCATGCAGTTTTCATACTTCGGTCTTGTCGCCGGCTACGATATCGTGGGCTCCGACGAGGAAACCGACTACTTATTGCCGCAGGTCGCCTCCGGCGTCAGCTCGTCGTGGGCGGGAAGCCGGGCCACAATGAACGGGCCGAACGTTGTCACTGTCAACGGCAAAATCGCGGACTCCGACAGCGCCGCGGTCGTGGCCAAGAGCTACACCACCATCAAAAGCGGCCTAAACATTGCGGTCCACCCCGACACCAAATTGGGTTATATGTTCGCCCCCGAGGGCGTGGTCGCGTCAATCGCAAGCAATACATACGACTACAAATACCACGGCGCCCACATGTCTGTCGATCTCACGTTCTCCGACGGCACCCGTCTGAAAGACATCCCCGGCGCCACAGACCAATACGGCGTCGGAATGAACCCGGCCGCGCAGGGCGAAGGCAAGGTTCTGAAGACCTACCAATGGAACTATGTGGAAAGCGAGATCGGCAAGTTCGCCGCGGGCAAGGTGATCACGGATATCATCCTCGGCTTTGAAATGCCCGACGCAACCCCGGGTCATAAGGCCGCCGGCTCATTTGACGATATCAAGATCTTCAGAGACGGCAGGGATCACATGCGGATCGACCCGGCGGATTTCGTGGACATCAGGCAAGGCGCCAACGCCAGCGGCAACGCGACGGGCGCCTTGATCCCGGCAGTCGCCATGCCCAACCCGTTCCAGTATTGGGTCCCGACGACAACGGCCCGCGCGGATGCCAACAAATACGCGTGGACCAGCACCAGTATGCACGGCATCACCACGAGCAAACTGGCCAGCAGACATATGGGCGAACGGTTGACATTCCTGTTCATGGCCAATTCCACAACCGACGAGTACACCGGCGCCAATGTCAACAACGCCGTGAACAGCAGCAACGCGGGCTTCACGCATGACAACGAGTTCGCTGTTTACAACTACCACTACGGCGTCAAGTTCAACGATGACGACGCAAAGGCGCCCGGCGTCAAGCTGGAAGTCACGCCGACCACATATGGCTCCGTGCTCCGATTTACATTCCCGGCCGGCTCCGCCGCCCGAAACGTAATTCTTGCGGCGCCCCAGAGCACGACCAACAACTACTCCCGCGTCACAAGCGCCGAAGGCAGCACATTCGCCGCCTGGTGTCAAGTGAGCAGCAACGCCAGCAGCGCCACGACCGGCAGCGGGGCTTTGAGACGCAATTATCTTTACGGTGAGTTCAACGTACAGCCCACGTTCTACACGCCCGCCGCCACCTCCATCAATACACTGGTCAGCTTCCCCGATCTCGCCAACGGGCCGGACGGCTCGACAGTCGTTGAGATGAGGGTGGCCACATCGTTCTTGAGCGGAGACCAGGCCAAAAAGAATCTCGGCATCGATATCGTCGGCATCGATAAGGACGCCGCCGCCGCCACTTGGACGACCGCCGACGGCAAATGGTTTGAAGCCGTGAAAGCGGAGGCAAAGGCGGCATGGAACAGCCTCCTGGGAGCCGTGAAAATTGACGACCCGACCGCGAACTACTGGAAGCTCAGCAACTTCTATTCCAAGCTGGCGCGCGCCAACCTGTACCCGACGCTCCTGGCGGAATACACCGGCGAAGGGCTGCGGGGCGGCTGGCAGTACGCCAGCCCCTACAGGGGGACGAACGCAAATCCCGTCGCCATGGACGGGTATATGATCTACAACGAGGGGTGGTGGGACACGTTCAAGAGCAAATGGCCGCTGCTCGGTTTCCTGAGACCTACCGCCGCCGCGGATCTCACAGACGGGATCATCCAGCACTACATCGACCAGGATGGCCGCGGCACTGCAAACGGCACACCTCAGGCGGCCTTGTCCAACGGACACGCCGTGCCGCGCTGGATCAACCCCGGCGGAAACAACATGATGACCGGAACCAGCTCCGACGCGGTTATCTCCGATATGTTTGCGACATACGACGTGGACTTCGACAACGTGATAGAAGGGTACTTCTCGTGGATCAAGAGTTCCGCGGTGGTCACGCCAAACGCGGCGTACGGCGGGCGCACCGGCCTGCACGAGGGGATCTTCAAGGGGTATCACCCCTGGGGCACCTCGGCCCCCGCCGGCGGCGGCGGACAACTCGACACCACATGGTCTTTGGAAGGCTATATAAACGACGCCGCCCAAGTCCATATGCTCAGGAAAATGGCGGCGGAGGTGGATGTCGACGCTGTGATAGAAGGCCTCAGCGGCGCGTATTGGAAGGACAGATGGCTGGAAGAAGCCGCGTACTACGAAAACCGCGCGAAGAACTATGTCAACCATTTTGACCCGTCGCGGCCGGCCGACTACAACAATTACGAATTTACGCCCGGTTGGTTCCTGAACAGGAACAGGGACGGAAGCTTCAGAAAACAAAACCCACTCAATTGGGGCGGCGGTTACACCGAAGACAACGCGTGGCCATACCGAGTATTGGTGCCGCAGGATGGGCGCGGTCTCGCGAACCTTCTGGGCGGCGCGATGAATCTGCCGGGTCCTGAGGCCCTGCGCATCGCGCTGGACGAAGGGTGGAACGCGGAGGGCACTTCCATGGACTACGTGAGCGGCGGCTCGACCAGCGGAACCGGCGGATATGGCGGATGGATCCATGAGGCCTATGAAAAACGCGAAGTAAAATTGGGCCAGTTCGGCATGTCCAACCAGACCGCCTATCACATGCCCTGGATGTACCTGCACAGCGATCAGCCATGGAAGACACAGTATACGACAAGGACCGCCCTGGCGCGCGCGTACAGCGGCGAGGCGATCGGCTACGGCTACATGGGCGAAGAGGACAACGGCGCGTTTGCCTCGTGGTATGTCTGGGCGTCTCTGGGCCTGTACCCGCTCGATTTAGGCAGCGGCCAGCTTGTGATCAGTTCGCCGGCGTTCCAAAAGATCACCATCACAAATGACAGGGGCAAAAAGATCACCATCAACGCGCCCAACAACAGCTTTGAGAATCTTTATATCCAGAGCATGAAGGTCAACGGCGAGGATTATCGCAAGTTATACCTCGAGGAAGACCTGCTGAAGCGGGACCTTGTGATTGACTATGTCATGGGCCCGGCGCCGAATGAGACCTGGTTTCATGAGGCGCCTCCGTCGCTGACAGAAGGCGACGGCGCCCCCGACATTCTGACGGATCTGACGTACGAGGGCATCCCGTCAATCGGCACAGATATCCCCGCAGATCAGGGCGGCGCCGTTGTGTCTGTGTCCAACATCGCTCTGACCGGCAACAACAGCGCCTATTATCTGTTTGATGACATGTCGTCCGGCACAGGCAACAACTCGGGGCAACAGATGACCAAAAATACGTATGACGCCAGGTTCACAGCGAGAACCGCAAGCATCACGTATTATGACCCTGCGGCGCCCAAGATTGAGATGGTTACCTTGACCGCATCGAATACAGCCGGCGCGGATCCCAAGGATTGGACTCTGTCGGCCTCCCACGACGGTATCGAATGGGTCGAGCTGGATGAGAGATCCGATGAAATCTTCCATTGGAGAAGGTATACGCGGCCGTTTGTGATCGATGCGGAAAAACAGGGAAACTACCAGTATTACAAGCTGGATATCACAGATGTCTCCGGCGCCGAAAACCTGATGCTGGCCGAGATCGAATTCCTGGCCGACCAGTATACGCACGCGGCCCCTGTCGAGATAAAAATCTATGGGGGCTACCAGTCGGCGGCCGCCGAGTTCAGCTTCAACAACACCGGCGACAGCCATTCGGTCTGGGGTATCACCGCTGTTTACGACGAACATGGCATTTTGACAGAGGCAACCGCCCATTCTATCGCCGTTGCGGCCGGGGGGTACACTACCCGGCGGCTCCAAATTGGGGAACTGCCAGACGGTTATACGGCGAAGGCGTTTGTATGGGACGCGGAAAATACGCCATTGTGCGAAGCCGTGTCTTACACCGCGCGCTGACACCCGGCGGCGCGGCGGTCCCCCGCAGCGTTGGGTAGCGCAAACACCGCCATGCGGGCGCACAGAGGGAGGCGGTCCGTCCATCGGCCGCCTCCCTCTGTGCGTTCAAAGTAAGCGCCAAATCTCCAGGCGCCTAGCAAGGGAGGGCGAGGTGCGATAGAATAGAGGTAAACCGCCAGTCTGGTCAGGCGGATCGGTGGACAGCGCCCACCGGCTGGGCGGTATGCGC
>JAIRML010000054.1 GCA_031258665.1 Oscillospiraceae bacterium
CAGCAAGGCGCTGGGCGATGTGATCGACGGGACAGACGTGCCCATCGTCGACGAATACCACGGCAGCTTTGAGGTCGCGGCGGACAAGGCGAGCCAGACTGTGACGATCACGGGCTCCGGCTATGAGCCGGACGCGCCGGTCTCTTTGGCGGTGCGCTACAACGCCGCGCCCACGGACGAGGTGAGCGACTATGCCGACGAAGTCCGGACAGATAAACACGGCGTCCTCAATGTCACGCTCCCCGAGGCCGTCACGCAGGCCGTGCCCTGGCTGGGCGGGCACAGCTATTACGCGTCTGTGGACGGCGTTGTCCAGTCCGACAGCATCTACGCGACAGTTGTCAAGGCGCATTCCTCGGCCCGCGTCTCCCTGCGCATCAAGGGCAAGGCCAAACTGAACTTCTCGGTCGACAGCGAAACCTACGAATTTACATCCTCCAATCCCAACATCGTGGCGGTGGATCAGACCGGCACGGTCACGGCGCTCAGAGCCGGGACCGCGCTTGTCAGGCTGAGAGCCCTCGACGGCAGCGGCCTTGTCCATCTCGTGACGGTGAGCGTCGGGTAAGAGCGGCGTCGAATCATCGTGACACAGAAGGGGGCGGCCCAACGGGGCCGCCCCCTTCTGTGTTGAGCCCGGCGCGGGCGCCGCCCTATTTTACGCATCTTTTACACCCCGCTGCTTTTGGGCTTTACACGGGAAGTGTTACAATCTGACCATGTTGGGACAAGATTTGGGTAAAAACTGAGAAAGAGGGGCCGCGGGGCGGCCCGCACAGTGGGGGAGGCAACAATATGAGGCTGAAAAAACGGGTTCGAGATGCCATTGCGGTCATGGCGGCGGCGGCGCTGGTCGGCGGTCTCGTGTTTTCTATCTTGACATACGCGGCGCTGCGGCAGGCGCAGGAGGAGACGCTGCGGCTCCGGGGGGAGCTCGACGGCCTGTACGCGGGGATTGCCGGTGTGTCGGAGGAGAGCGGGCTGTCCGCAGCGGCACTGGAACGAAGCCTCGCGGCGCTGCGCGAACGGATCGATGCTTATTTGGCGCGCCCGGACGGCAGCGCGGCGGAGACGCCGGCCGCGACCGACATCTCCGTGCCGCCGCCGGCGGAGGCGCCGGCCGCGGGGCCCGCGGCCGGGCGCGCCGGTGGGAAGACAGGCCCGTCGGAGAGCGTCGATCTGGACGGGACAGACATTCCTCTGGCGGCGGCTGAGCCCGATCCCGCGGCTGAAAATGGGGCGGGCGGGCCCGAAAACGACGCGCCGGAGACACCGGCGATGGTCCAAGCGGGGGACAAGGTGGTGCTGACGGTGGCGGCGGAACAGGAGCCCGACCTGTACGGCTACCAGTTCCAACTGCATTATGACGACACGTCGTTTCGCTACGACGGGGGCCTTGAGTCCCTGACACCCGGGCTCGACACGATCTTTGGCAAGGAATTCGACGGGTACTTGCTTGTCGGCGCCACAATGGTCGGGCAGAAAAAGGGCGCCGCGCTGGAGGACGCGCCGGTGTGCCGGGTGACGCTCACCGCGCTGCGCGATACGACATGGGAGAGCGTCGCGGTCGACGCGGTGCATGTCGTCGGCTCTGATCTGAAATACACGGAGAATGTGCGGGGCTGGACCGTGACCTCGGCCCGGCTCCAGCGATAGAGAGAAAAGCAAAGGGCGGCGATTGACCGCCCGCCAGAGACAAAAGACCCGGCGCGGCCGCGCCGCACAACGGTATCACCGCCGGCAAGGCGGCGATATAAAAATTACATCTGGGAGGTAGGCACATGTTCCAAGAAGAAAAGGGGAGAAAGCTCGGCGCGTTGCTGGCAGCAGCCGCCCTCGTGGTCTCGCTGGTCACCATACCGGCGTTCGCGGCCCCCTCACTCAAACCCGGGCAGGGTGAGACGGTGATCGTGGCCGAGGACGACGGGGCGGCGAACGCGGACCGGGCGCCGCGTCAGGTCAATGTCCACATGGGCGACGACCCGTCTGCGCAGGTCAATTTCACCTATACGACAGTCGCGGAATCCACCACGCAGGTTGTCATCCGCGAGCAGGGCGGGAGCGAATCTGTCACACTGCAGGGCACGGCCGGCGTCGGTCAGGGCGGAAAGTTCTTCCACGCCATCGCCGTGGAGGGCCTTCTGCCGGACACCGTGTATGAATACACGGTCGGGTACGGCGCCAACGTCTACGACGGCAAGTTCCAGACGGCGCCCCCCGCGGGCAGCCAGAGGACCATCAAGTTCGCGTACCTGGCGGACACGCAGGTCTCAAACGCCACGAACGCCCAGTCGCTCGGCGCGACGCTGCACGAAGTGAACCAGATCCCAAACCTCGACTTTGTCTATATCGCGGGCGATGTCACGGACACGGCCACCAGCGAGAGCCAGTGGGAACAGCTCTTTTACAATGAGGGCGCGTTCCCGAACGGCGGGCAGGACATGTTTGGGAATAACCTGCTGGCCGTGACCCAGGGCAACCACGACAACAACGTGATGCACCGCCACATCAACGCCCCCGCGCAGCAGGGCAACATCGTCTACGCCTTTGACTACGGCCCCGCGACGTTCATCATCCTGAACCTGGAGT
>JAIRML010000079.1 GCA_031258665.1 Oscillospiraceae bacterium
GCGCGCCATCGCGAGCCGGTCTTCGGGCGACGCCCGGGTCCGGTCATTGTGCGGCGGCCGGCCGGCCGGCATGACCAGAATCCGCGCGGGCGCCAGTGCCTGCGCGGCGGCCTCCAACAGGCGCACATGGCCCAGGTGCGGCGGATCAAACGTACCGCCAAAGAACCCCACGCCCCCCGTCATGGCGCCGCCGCCCACTGCCGCAGCAGCGCTCGGACAGCGAGGCCCCGGTGGGAAATTTCGTTCTTTTCGCCGTCCGACAACTCGGCCATCGTTTTTTTATATTTTGGCAGATAGAACAGCGGGTCGTAGCCAAATCCGCCCGCGCCGCGCGGGGCAAGGGCAATCTCCCCTTCGCACACGCCCTCGGCGGTGAGCGCCCGCCTGTCCGGAAAGAGACAGATCAGTGCGCACACAAAGCGGGCGGCGCGGTCCGTTTGCCCCGCCAGCGCCGCCAGCAGCCGCTCGTTGCGGGCCGCGGCGGAGAGGCCGGCCCCGCCGTAACGGGCCGAGAAGACCCCCGGCGCGCCGTTCAGCGCGGCCACTTCGAGCCCCGAATCGTCCGCCAGCGCGGGCAGACCTGTGAGCGCCAGCGCCGCCTCGGCCTTGAGACGGGCGTTGGCGGCAAAGGTGGCGCCCGTCTCGTCCGGGGCAAAAGCGGCGCCGAACTCCGCGGGCAGCCGCAGCCGCACGCCCAGCGGCGCGAGCAGCGATTCCATCTCGCGCCGTTTGCCCGGGTTCCCGGTGGCCAGCACCCATTCCATCAGCCCGCCCCCAGCAGCGCTTCGACAAACGCGCGCGGTTCGAAGGGCATTAGATCATCCAGCTGCTCCCCCACACCAACGTACTTGACCGGCACCTGCAGCGCGTCGGCCACGGCGACGACGATGCCGCCCTTGGCCGTGCCGTCGAGCTTGGTGAGCACCAACCCCGTGAGCCCGGTAGCGGCGGCAAATTCCCGCGCCTGCGAAAGCCCGTTTTGCCCGGTGGTCGCGTCGAGTACCAGCAGCGTCTCCCGGTCGGCGCCGGGCAGTTCCCGGTCGATGATCCGGCTGATCTTCGCCAGCTCGTTCATCAGATTTTGCTTGTTGTGCAGACGTCCCGCCGTGTCGCAGAGCACCACGTCGCAGCCGCGCGCGCGCGCCGCGGCGAGCGCATCAAACACGACGGCGGCCGGGTCCGCCCCCTCGTGCTGGCGGACGATGTCCGCGCCGGCGCGCTCGGCCCAGATGTCGAGCTGCTCCGCCGCCGCCGCGCGGAAGGTGTCGCCCGCGCACAGCAGCACGCGGCGGCCGGCGGCGGACAAATGCCCCGCCACCTTGCCGATCGTGGTGGTCGTCCCCACCCCGTTGACGCCGATGACCAACATCACCGACGGTTTGGTCCCCAGGCGCAGCGACGGGTCCCCTGCCGACAGACGTACCGTCAAGATGTCTATCAGCGCCGCGCGCACGGCCTCCGGGTCCTTCAGCGACTCCTGCCGGCAGCGCGCCCGCAGCATCTCCACGGCGCCGGCCGCCGTGGCCACGCCGAGGTCCGCCAAAATCAGCGCCTCCTCCAGCTCCTCAAAGAACGCCTCGTCGGCATGGGAAAATCCGGTGAACAGGCCGCCCAGCGTGCCGCTCACCGCCTGTCTCGTTTTAGAGAGACCCTGCTTGAGTTTGTCAATAAATCCCATATTTATCCTCCCGCACTCGAACTCTTAGTACCTTATTGCCGCGAAGCGGCAACAAAAAACAAGAAATTGGGTTGTGGGCCGCGGAGGCAGCCCACGTTGGTACCTTATTGCCGCTTCGCGGCAATAAAAAACAAGAATTTTGGGTTGTGGGCTGCGGAGGCAGCCCACGTTAGGGCGGCGTCGCCGGATGTCAGTTGAGGCTGACGCCCAGCGACGCTTCGGCGTCCTGCAGTCGCATCAAAAGAATCTTAGAGACGCCCTCCTCCTGCGTCGTCACACCGTAGAGCATATCCGCCGCCTCCATGGTGCCGCGACGGTGCGTGATGACAACAAATTGGATATCTCCCGCCAGCCGCCGCAAGTACGCCGCAAAGCGGGCGACGTTGATGTCGTCCAGATCGTGATCCACCTCGTCGAGCACACAGAACGGAGCCGGGCGCACTTTGAAGATCGAGAAGTAGAGCGCGATGGCCACGAGCGATTTCTCCCCGCCCGAGAGGAGCGAGATGGAACGCATCCTCTTGCCGGGCGGCTGCGCGTGGATCTCCACCCCGCAGGCCAGCGCGTCCTCCGGGTCTTCCAGCGAGAGGCGGGCGTCGCCGCCGCCGAAGATTTCACGGAAAGTCCTCGCGAAATGTTCGCCGATGAGCGCAAACTGTTCGAGAAAGATCTCCTTCATCCGCCCAGTCAAATCCCCCACGATCGTCAGGAGGTTGGACCTGGCTGCCTCCGCGTCGTTTCGCTGTTCGGTCAGATACTCGTAGCGGGTGGATACCCGCTCGTATTCGTCGATGGCGCCAAGATTGGGGGCCCCCAACGCGCGGATCGCGTTTCTCAGCTCACCCGCCCTGCGGTTGGCTTTGGCGGTCCCACCCGGCAGCGGCGCCCGAAGCGCCACAGCTGCGCTGTGCGTCAGCCCGTAATTGTCCCACAGCCGGTCCA
>JAIRML010000127.1 GCA_031258665.1 Oscillospiraceae bacterium
CGCGGTGCTTTGGACGTATCCCTCTTGAGCAGGTCCTCCGAACCCCGCGAAGTAGGAGGGCACGGCGGGCCCCGTTATAGGCCGGGGGTTTGTTGGAACCCCGACGAGTGGGTCTCTCTTTGAGAGGTCAATTTGGGTGGTACCGCGCGGCAGTGTTTGTCGCGTCCCGAGTCATCGGGGCGCGATTTTTTCATTTTTATCTCATTTTTTATTATGACAAGGGGGGCTCATCTATGACGGAACAACTGATCGACATCGGGCTGCGGCTGCGCGGCCTGCGCCTGATTCAGGACCTCTCGCCGGAGGACTTCGCGGCGCGCCTCGGCGTGTCGCCGGAGGAGCTTGGCGCCTATGAGCGGGGCGAAAAGGACTTCTCATTCAGCTTTCTCTACACGGCCGCGCGCCACCTCGGCGTGGATGTGGTCGACCTGCTGAGCGGCGACAGCCCCAAGCTGTCGACCTGCTGCCTCGTGCGCCGCGGCGGAGGGTTCGCCATCGACCGGCGGCAGGCGTACAGCTACAAACATCTGGCCTTCACTTTCCGAAACAAGATCGCCGAGCCCTTCATGGTGACCGTGGAGCCGAAGGGCGAGGAGACCCCCACCCAGCACGCCCACGCGGGGCAGGAGTTCGACTACATGGTGGCCGGGCGTATGCGCTTCTTTTTGGGCGACATCGTCTACGACCTGGAAGCCGGCGACAGCGTCTATTTCGATTCCGGCGTGCCGCACGCCATGCAGACCTTGCACGAAGAACCCGCGACCTTTTTGGCCGTCGTGATGAAAGGAGAGGACCAAGATGCCGTTGTATGAGACATTCACCGGCCGCCACCGGGACGACTTTGCCACCCTTGACGACCTGCAGCGCCACTATAGGCTCGTCTACCCGGACGACTTCAACTTCGCCTACGACTGCCTCGACGTGATGGCCGCCGAGACCCCCGACGCGCGCGCGCTGCTGTGGGTCTCTAAAGATGGCAGGGAGAGGACATTCACCTTCGCCGACATGAAACGCCTGACCGACAAGACAGCCAACTGGCTGCAGTCGGTGGGCGTCAAACGGGGCGACATGGTCATGTTGGTGCTCAAACGCGGCCACCAGTTTTGGTATACGCTGCTGGCGCTGCACAAATTGGGCGCCGTGGCCGTGCCGGCCACCCATCTGCTGACAGCTAAGGACTTTGTCTACCGCTTCAACGCCGCCGGCATCCGGATGGTCGTGGCGACGGGTGACGGCGACGTCACCCGGTCCATCACCCAGGCCCTGCCGGAATCTCCCTCCGTCGAGCTGCTGGCCGTCACGGGCGGCGGCGGGGCGCCGGGTTTTCTGGACTTCGACGCCGGCGTGGCGGAGGCCTCCGAAACCTTTGCCCGGCCCACGCCGCACAACAGGGCCACCGACATGATGCTGATGGCCTTCTCCTCCGGCACCACCGGCTACCCCAAGATGGTGGCGCACCCCTTCACCTATCCGCTGGGGCATATTTTGACCGGCTGCTTCTGGCACCGGGCCGAGGTGGGCGGGCTTCATCTCACGATCTCGGACACCGGCTGGCTCAAATCTCTCTGGGGCAAGCTGTATGGGCAGTGGCTGGCCGGCAGCGCGGTGCTGGTTTACGATTTTGACAAGTTCTCCGCGTCCGACATCCTGGACAAAGTGTCGCACTACCGTGTCACCACTTTCTGCGCGCCGCCCACCATGTACCGCTACATCATCAAGGAGGACCTCAAACAGTGGGACCTCTCCTCGCTCAAACACTGCACCACCGCCGGCGAAGCGCTGAATCCGGAGGTGTACTCGGATTTTCTGCGCCAGACAGGCCTGAAGATCTTCGAGGGCTTTGGTCAGACGGAGACGACCATCTGCTGCTGGACGGCCTACCCGTGGATGCAGCCCCGCCTCGGTTCGATGGGGCTGCCGTGCCCGGGTTACCGCATGGTGATCTGCGACGAGAACGGCCGGGAAGTCGGCGCCGGCGTGACCGGGGAGATCTGCATCCGCACCGACGAGGCCGGCGGAGGCACACCGGCGGGGATGTTCTTGAGCTACCTGCGAGACGAAGAAACCACGCGATGGGCGTGGCACGACGACCTGTACCACACAGGTGACACGGCTTACCGCGACGAGATGGGTTTTCTCTGGTACGTGGGCCGCACCGACGACGTGATCAAGTCCTCCGGTTACCGCATCGGCCCCTTTGAGGTGGAGTCCGCGCTGATGGAGCATCCGTCCGTCGTCGAGTGCGCAGTGACCGGTGTGCCAGACCCGGACCGCGGTTTCGCCGTCAAGGCCACGATCGTTCTCGCCAACGGCTTTGCGGGGACACCGGAGCTCACAAAAGAACTGCAGCAACATGTCAAAAAAGTCACAGCCCCCTACAAATACCCCCGTGTGGTCGAATATGTGGACACGCTCCCCAAAACCATCAGCGGCAAAATCCGCCGCGTCGAAATCCGTGAGCGCGATAGCACCTTATTGCCGCGAAGCGGCAATAAAAAATAAGAATTTTGGTTGTGGGCTGCAGGGGCAGCCCACGTTGGGGCAAACCAATGAGCACCGCCGCCCGCGCGTCCAAAAACCAGAAGTCGCCGCCCTCAAACACGCCCTCCTCACAGCGCGCCGCGCGGGGCACGCCCAGCACCCTCAGCGCCGCCTCAAACAGCGCCGTTTCCCCCCAGCGGACAGGCTCTTTGAACCGCCCCAGCACATAACCCTCGGCCACACCATTTGAGATATTCGGTGTCGCGGATGGCGGCGACGCCCACGGAGAGGGCCATGGCACTCATGTTGAACGGGTTGAACGCGCACTTGATCTTCATCATGTCCGAGACGATCTCCGGTGAGGCGACGGCAAATCCGATGCGGGCGCCCGCAAGGTTGCGCGATTTGGAATATGTCTGCACAACGACCAGGTTGGGGTAACGCGCCACGAGCGGTACGCAGGATTCGTTCCCGTAATCCACATAGGCCTCATCCACCACCACGATTCGCTCGGGGCGGGCGGCGGCGATCTGCTCGATCGCCGAAACCGGCAGGACCATGCCGGTCGGCGCGTTGGGGTTGGCCAGCACGACGTGCCGGTCCGTTTGGACATAGGGCTCTGTGTCGATGCTGAAATCCTCCCGCAGGATTGCAAGGGAGGTGCGGCCAAACATATTCGCCCGCGTTTGTAATTTTTACAAAGGAGACCGAGAAACCGGCGCTCTTCGTTGCCTTGCTACGAGAGAACCCTGTCTTCCATCTCGCCGCGGTGTCTTGTGAATTCGGGGACATCCTTTGTCACGGCGAAGTAGATCGTCTTGCTTGTGTAGTAGTCGTGGGCTTTGAACGAGCGGTAATAGCCGGAGTCCCACGGGAATTTGCCCGGAGAGACGTCCGCACTTGTGCATGGCACAATCTCCGATGGGCCTGTCGGGAACTTTTGGGCCCAGCGTCCGTCGTTGAGTTGAACCCAGAAATGGTAATCCCAGGTGTCTTCTTCGGCGAAATCAGGCTCATCGCCTTCGACAGCCTGCAAGCCCAGACGCATGGCGATTCGGTACTCCGCCGACGGGTCTATCTCGGAGTCGTGGTCGTCCAGTTGTCGGAACCGCGAAACTTTCAGGCCGTCCTTGTGCGTCTCCACATAATCCATGACAAGCCGCGTGAAATAATCAGCCAGCGCGTCCGCGCCTCCGGCCGGCCCTGTTCCCCTATAAATCCGCTCCATCTCGCCCTTGTCCGCGCCGAGATCGCCGCCGAAAATCATATTTATGTCCCGCAGGGCGTACGCTATGCAGTTGCCGCCCGCGTCTTCCTCGTCCGGCAGCGGCATCTCGGTGTATCCGAATTTTCCGTGCGCGAGCGATCTTTCGCCGACGGCGCCGCTCGCTTTGATATACGCAATCCCGCTCTCAGACGTGTCCGCGCCGACGATGGACACAAACGTGTAGACTTCGCCGGGCGTCTCGCCGGAGATGGCAAACCCGTTGTTCTGTATATCGCCGCTGATCCATGTTTTTACGAAATCCATCATCGGAACGCTTATCCACCCGTCCGATTCGTCCGCAACGTCCACGGTCACGGCGCTGCTCTCGTCAATGAGCGCTTTTGCCTCGGCATATGTGATGAGCGATCCGTCCCACCAACCCGTCACCAGTCCGAGGCGCAGACGAGCGGGCTTAACGCCGGCTGCAACCTTCAAGAACAGCCGCGCGTCTGTGATCTCGTCGGCAAACCACGTTGTTCCGAGTGCTGCGCGCATAAACGTGAAGATATTGTCGCCTTCGGACGTCTTACCGGCCCACACCGCCGCGGATGGCGCCTCGGACCCATCGGCGGCGAAGGTCGCGCTGTTGTTGTCTTTCCAGTTCTCGAACACCGTCGGTTCGACTGGCGCGGGAGACGGATCGACGTCGTTGTTTTGGCCGGCGCCGCAGGCTGTGACAGCGAGCGTCAGCGCGGAGACAAGCAGCAGCGCGGCGGCGCGCATTGTTGTAGTTTTATTCCACATAAATATCACCTTTTCTCAAGTATTATACAGCACAAACGTTGCCATAAACATCGCCTTTTTCTCAAGTATTGTACAGCGGCGCGGGCGCAAATGCAAGGAACAAAAACTGGAACCCAGCGAACAGCATAATGCGGGAAAAATTACAAGGAACACAATAAAATGGTAAAAAAGATGGAAAATCTGCAAATGCAAAAGCACCGCGCCCCCATTGTGTGGGTTCGCGGCGCTTTGTCCGTTCTGTCATTGGACCCTCATGAGAAATTACTCGTCAGCTTTTTTGCAGGGGAATCATGGGAGGCACGGCCAACCACACCCGGCCGCGTTTGTAAAAATTACAAACGCGGCCTTGCGGCGCGCGGATTTCCACCCGCTCCCGGAGCTGGACATCTGCCTCCAAAAAAGCCTCTACGCATGGCGCGTCGCCCAGAAAAACGGCGCGCCCCTCGTCTACCACCAGGACCTGGGCCTGCTCGCCTTCATCCTGCCCCTCTCCGAAAACCGGAGCGCCGTCAGCCACCACCGCGCCCTCACCCGGCGGATTGAGGCCTACGACCGCAAATTTCACTCCGATCTCATGGAGACACTGGCCAGCTTTGTCCTCCGCGACGGCGAGATCACCGCCACCGCCGAGACGCTGCACCTGCACCCCAACACCGTGCGTTACCGTCTCCAGCGCGCCCGGGAACTCCTTGGCCTGGAACACGACCGCCATTTTCGCGAAACTGTCAGCCTCCTCATCCGTCTGCGGGAACTCTGCGAAGAGGAGGAGGCGTGACGCCGCCGCCGCGCGCCTCTGGGGGGCGCCCCGGCCGTCACGGCGCGGCGGGGGGGACGAAGGCGCCGGTGGCGATGTCCATCTCCACCTTCTCCACACGCCCGTCCACCGCCGCGGGGCAAAACAGCGCCGCCCGGCGCGCGAAGCCCTCCACGCTGTCGCTGACAAAATAGCGCCTGGGGCCCGGCGCGGCGCGGCCGGCCAGCAAACCGCTCTTCGACAATATTTCCGACAGCCGGCGCGCCACCTCCCGGCCCGCGTCGATCAGCACGACGCCGGGGCCCATCGCATCGGCGATGACGTCGCGCAGCAGCGGGTAGTGCGTGCAGCCCAATATCAACGTGTCGATC
>JAIRML010000135.1 GCA_031258665.1 Oscillospiraceae bacterium
TCCATGGCGCGCTGGGCGATCTCCAGAAAGCGCTTGTTCAGCCGAACGAATTCCAGCGCGTCTCTCTCGCCCATCTCGGTAAAAATATGCGTCAGACAGGCTTTCATTTGCTTCGTGGCCGAACAGATCCGCGTACACCCCGTGTCCGTGAGGGTCACCAAGATGTTGCGCCGGTTGGACGTGTCAATGTCACGGCGGATCTGCCCCTTTTTCTCTAGCGCCCCCAACACCGCCGAGACCCGGGCCGTACTGCTGTGCAGCGCCTTGCTGAGTTCGGAGGGGAGAGCCGCCCCGCTCTTTTCATACAGATGAGTGAGGATGAACTGTTCGCCTTTTGCGCGGCGGGTCAACGGCTCCATCACATCTCTGTACCCGCCCATCATCAGTTCGGTCAAAGCGGCGACCGTCTCTTCTATGACGCACATTGGGCCACACCCCTTTGCGGCTAACCATATTCATGGTAAACAATGTTCATACTATACGCCGTTGAGTTTGCTTTGTCAAGAGGGCGCCAACAGATTTCCGGCGCCCGGGCTGGGAAAATTTTCTTGCCCCGCCCGGCCTGGCACTCGTTTTCGCGGACGGGAGATTCGATATATGATTTCACTCCAGAAAAGATAATGAACGAGGGCCTTTATTCAGTATATCCAATCCGTTCCTTTAGCTTTTTTGCAGTGGAATCGATATATGTAGCAGGCAACTGTCATTTGGGTTATGGGCTGCGGGCGCCGCCCATGTTGGAGGCGCCCGATAAAAATGCTGTGCCGGTTCCGGTTCCCCCCTTGACAGCGCGGGCCTTTGTGATTTATGATAAGAATAAGAATTATTATCGACCAGGAGGCGTCTCTATGTCCGCCATCCAGCGCGCGATCTTAGCGGCCCTGGCTCCCTCCCCGCCGGGGCGGCACTTCACGGCCGAGCAGCTCTTCACCGTCCTCCGGCGGCAGTTCCCCCGCGTGTCGCTGGCGACAATCTACCGCAACCTGGCCCAGTTTTCTGGGGAGGGGCGGATCCGCCGCGTGCCGCGCGCGGACGGCGCGGATTATTACGAGGGGAACCTCTCGCCCCATGACCACGCCCACTGCGTCCGCTGTCAAAAACCGATCGACCTGACAATCCCGCATCTGAAGGAGCTGATCGCGCGGGAGCTGGACGGGGATCTGATCTCCTTCGATCTGGCCGTCACCTACCTCTGCGCCGGCTGCAAGGAGGGCGCCTGATGGACACGCGCACCGCGGCGAAAACCGCAGCGAAGACCAACGTGGGTTGCTCCTGCAGCCCACAGCCCAAATTCTTGTTTTTTGTTGCCGCAAAGCGGCAACAAGGTACCAACGTGGGTTGCTCCTGCAGCCCACAACCCAAATTCTTGTTTTTTGTTGCCGCAAAGCGGCAACAAAGTACCAAAGAGGGCGGCGCCCGGGCGGCGGGGCGCGAAGGGCGGGCCGGCGGGCCGAGGGCGCTGGCCGAGACAGGGTTTGACATGTTGTACCTGGCCGCGGTGCTGACCGCCGGCGTCCTGCTGCTGACCACCGGCGGCGGCGCGGGCGGGCGGCCCCTGCTTGGGGTCGCGGCGCTGGTGTTGTGGGGGGGCGACGCCTGCCACCTGCTGCCCAGGGTCTGGTTTTTGTGGCGCGGCGGCCTGGGCGGCGCGCGGGCCGCCGCGGCGTTGGGCGCCGGCAAGCTGATCGCCTCCCTCACAATGACGGCGTTTTACCTGCTGTTGTGGCAGGCCGCCCTCCTGCGCGGCGCCGTCGCCCCCGCGGGGGCGACGGAGGCGGTCTATACGCTGGCGCTGTCGCGCGCGCTGCTGTGTCTGCTGCCCCAAAACCGCTGGGCGGACAGGCAGCCGCCGCCGCGGTGGGCGCTGTGGCGCAACGCGCCGTTTGTCCTGCTCGGTCTGGCCGTCGGGCTGCTTTTGGCCATGGGGCTGCCGCCGGAGGATCCGCTCCGGGGGCTTTGGCCGGCTATCATGGCCAGCTTCGCCTGCTATCTCCCCGTCATTCTCTTCGCGGGCCGCCGGCCGGCGCTGGGGGTGCTGATGCTCCCCAAGAGCTGCGCCTATGTTGCCATGCTCATCGCGGCCCTGCGCGCCTGACGCGAAACGAGGGCGCATACATTCAGCACAGTATTGCCGCGAAGCGGCAATAAAAAACAAAAATTTGGGTTGTAGGCTGCCCCTGCAACCCACGTTGGGAGATGCAAACACATGGAAGACAAATCGCGCATCAAATTGACAAACGAGGTCGGCGCGCCGGTGGCGGACAATGAGAACGCCGTCACGGCGGGGCCCCGCGGCCCTGTGGTCATGCAGGACGTGTGGCTGATGGAGAAGATGGCGCACTTCAACCGCGAGGTCATCCCCGAGCGCCGGATGCACGCGAAGGGGTGGGGCGCCTACGGGCATCTGACGGTGACCGGCGACATCTCGCGCTACACAAAGGCCAAAGTGCTCCAGCCCGGGAAGAGGACCGATCTGTTCATCCGGTTCTCCACAGTGGCCGGTGAGCGCGGCGCGGCGGACGCCGAGCGGGACATCCGGGGCGTCGCGTGTAAGTTCTACACCGAGGAGGGAAACTGGGACCTGGTCGGCAACAACACGCCCACATTCTTTATCCGCGACGTGCACAATTTCTCAGACCTGAACCGCGCCGTCAAGCGCGACCCGCGCTCCGGGATGCGCTCGGCCCAAAACAACTGGGATTTCTGGACACTGCTGCCCGAGACATTCCACCAGCGCACGATCGTCATGTCGGACCGCGGCATCCCCGCCAGCTTCCGCCACATGCATTTTTACGGCGAGCACACATTCTCGCTGTACAACGGGGAGAACCGGCGCGTGTGGTGCAAATTTCATTTCCACACGCGGCAGGGCATCAAAAACCTGACCGACGGGGAGGCTGCCGAACTCTGCGGGCGGGACCGCGAGAGCCACGGGCGCGACCTGTTCGAGGCCATTGAGCGGGGGGATTTCCCGAAGTGGTCGATGTATGTCCAGGTCATGACCGAGGAGCAGGCGAAGGGGCATTTCGAGAACCCGTTTGACATCACAAAGATCTGGCGGCATGGGGAGTTCCCGCTGATCGAGGTGGGCGAGCTGGTGCTCGACCGCAACCCGGAGAACTACTACGCGGAGGTGGAGCAGTCCGCCTTTACCCCGGCGCATGTCGTGCCCGGCATCGGGTTTTCGCCCGACAAGTTCCTCCAGGGGCGGCTGTTTGCCTACGGCGACGCGCAGCGCTACCGTCTCGGCGTCAACTACAACCATATCCCGGTCAACCGCGCGCGGTGCGAGGTGAACGACTACCACCGCGACGGCGCGATGCGCGCCGACGGCAACTACGGCGCGACGCCGGCCTACACGCCAAACAGCGACGGCTGCTGGTCCGCGCAGCCGGATGTGGCGGAGCCGCCGCTCGATTTGGAGGGCGCCATGTACCGTTTCGACCCGAAGGATGACCCGACGGACGACAACTTCCGGGCCGGCGGCGACCTCTACCGCGTCATGGCGGAGGACAAACGGGCGCTGCTCATCGAAAACACCGCGCGGGACATCGCGCCGGTGACAGAAAACGTCAAGTACCGCCACGCGGTCCACTGCTACTTGGCGGACACGGAGTACGGCGCGCGCATCACGGCGGCGCTGGGGCTCAGCCTCGAGCGGGTGAAGGACCTGGCCAAGTTGGACCACAAGGGCCTGGTCGCCGCGACATTGCGCCCATAGTACCTTGTTGCCGTGAAACGGCAATAAAAAAGAAGAATTTTGGGTTGTGGGCTGCGGAGGCAGCCCACGTTGGTACCTTGTTGCCGCTTCGCGGCAATCAAAAACAAGAATTTTGGGTTGTGGGCTGCAGGGGCAACCCACGTTGGTAACTTATTGCAGCAAAGCGGACGCCATGCGGGCGTCCGCTTTGCTGTCTGCCGGCCGGATGGCCCCCCCGGGGCGGGACGGCGCGTGAAAAGCTGTTGACAACCGCGCTATTGTGTGATACTATATTCCTGTATTAAGTGATATAGCATACAAGTCACACAAATTAGCGCCTTGCTGCCGCGAAGCGGCAACGAAAAAGGAGAATTGAGGGAAGAGATATGGCCAATCAGGGGGCGATCATCGCGGCCGGACTCGTCAAATCGTTTCATGCCGCGTTGCCGCGAAGCGGCAGCAAAAAACAAGAACGCGGACTGCGGGCTGCGGGCGCAGCCCGCGTTGGGGATGTGCCTGTATTGCAGGGCCTGGACTTCATCGCCGAGCAGGGCGAAATTTTCGCCCTGCTCGGCGCGAACGGCGCGGGCAAGACCACGACGGTGAAAATCCTCTCGACGCTTCTGAAACCCGACGGCGGCGCGGTTTCTGTCTGTGGCTTCGACGTTGTCAAACAGCCGGACAGAGTGCGCGAGAACATCAGCCTGACGGGGCAATTCGCCGCCGTGGACGGCATCCTCACGGGGCGGGAGAATCTCACGCTTATCGGCAAACTGCGCGGCGTGAAACATCCCCGTCGAACCGCCGACGGCCTGCTTGAAAAGTTCGGGCTGACCGAAGCGGCAAACCGGCGGGCGGACACGTATTCGGGCGGCATGACGCGGCGGCTTGACATAGCCATGAGCCTCATTGGGAATCCCGCCGTCATATTCCTCGACGAGCCGACGACGGGGCTGGACCCGGAAGCGCGGCTTGAGGTTTGGAAAACCGTCAAAGAGCTTGCGGCCGGCGGTGTGACGATTCTCCTCACCACACAGCATCTGGAAGAGGCGGAGCAGCTCGCCGACAGAATCGCGATTCTGCGCGGCGGGGCGGTCATCGCGAACGGAACGCTCGGCGAGCTTCAACAATTATTCCCGCCCGCAAAGGTCGAATACGTAGAAAAACAGCCGACGCTGGAGGACATTTTCCTTGCGATTGTCGGCAAGAAGGAGTCGTCGTTATGAAACACACCTTTACGCTGTTCGGACGCGGTATGAAGCATATTCTGCGCAGTCCCGACACAATTATCACGGTCGCCGTTATGCCGATTGCGGTGATGCTGATGTTCGTCTACGTGTTCGGCGGCGCCGTGAAAGGCAGTTTGGGCGTTGGCGCAAACTATGTAAACTACCAACTGCCCGGAATCCTGCTGATGGCGATAGGCAGCGGTGTTTCCTACACGGCTTTTCGGCTGTTTTCCGATGTGCGGCAAGGCTTGTTCACGCGATTCCGCTCTATGCCTGTCTCGCGCTCGGCGGCTCTCTGGGCGCACGTGCTGGTTTCGCTTGTCTCCAACGCGATTACGTTGGTCGTAATCTTCGCCGCCGCGCTGCTGATAGGCTTCCGTTCAAGCGCGGGGTTCCTCTCGTGGTTGGCGGCGGCGGGACTGCTGCTGCTGTTCGCGCTCGCGCTGACGTGGGTCGCGGCGATTCCGGGGCTCACGGCAAAAACCGCCGAGGGCGCGGGCGTATTCTCGTATCCGATTGTTTTTCTGCCGTTTTTCAGTTCGGCGTTCGTGCCGACGGAGACGATGCCCGCCGCTCTGAGAGCGTTCGCGGAAAATCAGCCCGTCACATCCATCGTCAACGCGCTGCGCAATCTGTTTGACGGGGCGCCGGCGGGCGGCGAGATAGGGATTGCCGTCGCGTGGTGCGTTGGGATCACGTTTGCGGCTTACATCATCGCCGCGAGGGTATACAGGCGCAAAACATAGCGCGGCGGCGTCACGGCGAACGGCCCAAGACTCCCAAATCTGGGAATCTTGGGCCCCAGCTGTATCCCAAAATTAAGAAATGGTCCGCGGGCCTTGACAGGGAACGGAAGATCCGATATGATATGTTTGACAAAATGGCAAAAAACAGCGACATGACAGATGCGTTGGTGTGTCTTTATGAACAGGGACGAGCGGAGAGAAGAAGGGGAGCGGTTTGCGATGAAGAAGAGGGGAGCCACCCGGTGGACGGCGCTGCTGCTGGCGGCGTCTGTGCTGCTGTGTCAAGTGTTTGCGACGACGGCGCTGGCGGCGCCGGAGGATGACTTTGTTGTGGAAGACGGCGTTCTCACACAGTACCTGGGGCGCGGGGGCGAGGTCACGCTGCCGGAGGCGGTGCGGGAGGTTGGCCCCGGTGTGTTCCAGGGGAACCGGGACCTGATCCGCGTGACCTTTGGGCCGAACGTGGTGAAGATCGGGGACAACGCCTTCCGGGACTCCGGGCTGACCGGCAGTCTCACGCTCCCGGCGGGGCTCCAGAGCATCGGCAGCGCGGCGTTTTACGGGTGTACCCGGCTCATCAGCACGCTGACGGTCCCGCCCTCGGTGCAAAGCGTCGGGAACGACGCGTTCCGGGGCTGCACAGGCCTCACGGGCCTGGGCCTGTCGGAGGGGCTGCTCACGATCGGCAGCAACGCCTTCCGCGACTGCGCGGGTTTCCGGGGCGACCTGATCATCCCGGACACGGTGACGAACGTGGCCAGCGCGGCGTTTTACAACTGCGCGGGGTTTGACGGGCGGCTGCAGCTCTCGGCGTCCATGACGGTGGTCAACGACTCCGTCTTTGCGGAGTGCGTGAACCTCACCGGGGAGCTGGTGATCCCGGACAGCGTCACACGGATGGAATACTACAACCCCTTCTACAATTCGCCGAAGGTCACGGCCGTTCGGTTTGGCGCGG
>JAIRML010000161.1 GCA_031258665.1 Oscillospiraceae bacterium
CGGGAACCGGGAGTGCCCCGCTCTTTGTTTTTGTTTCCCTCGCGCCGCGCTCATTTCGATCTGAAATAGGAAAAAATTTCCAATATGCCCCAATATCAAAAAAGTGCCCATGAATGCCAAGAAAGTGTAAAGACGGCAGAGCGCGCTTCCCGTATAATAAAGAGAGGGAAGAGCGCGGCATGAAAAGGTATACCTTTTCAAAAGCGCGCCATGAAACATGATGATCTCCATAATATCAACAAAAGTCGCAAAGTCAGGGAGACTATGCGGCTTTTGTTATGCACTTCGACCACACAAGACGGGGCAGATTGCTGAAAATGGCAATTTTGAAAACGTATAGCATAGCGGGCCGCGTGAAAACCGCCGAAGGGCTGCGGCCCAGGGGTTTCGCGCGCTGCGGGATGTGTCTGGAAGTGGGGCGGCCGCTTTTGTGTGCAGAGAGGGCGGCCGAAGAGGGACCGTGTGCAGACGGCCCCGCGCCCTGTTCCCGTTCACCGCGGACATAGCGGACCGTGCCCGGCCTCCTGTGCGCCGCCTCACAAAAGAAGAGTAAAAGTCAAGCGATCAAAGAAGGAGTGTGTCAACATGCGACCCAAGAGATTCATTGCGCTGTGTGTGGCGCTGGCGGTGCTCTTGCCCGCCCAGACCGCGCTGTTTTCGTCCGCCGCCGCCGTGCGCGCCGGCAACGAGAACTATTACAGCAACCAGGGCGAGCTTGCGCCCGACGCGTTTGTGGCGCTGCCGCTTTCCTCGGTCAAGGCGAAAGGCTTTCTGGAGACACAGCTGCTGCTCCAAAAGGCCGGGATCACAGGAAACATGGCGCTTTTTAGAAACTACAACGAAGCGACGAGTTCCTGGCTGAACCACCTCAACAACACGGGTGAAAATTGGGAAAAAGGCATGTACTATCTACGCGGCCTCATCTCGGTCGCCTGCACGCTGGAGGACCCCGAAATGCTGGCGATCGCAAAGAACTGGGTGGATGGCATGGTCGCCAGCGCGCAGAACTACACGAACGGGCTGTTTGGGCGCTGGGGCGGCGACTGGTGGCCGTACATGCCGGCGCTGATGGCGCTGAGGGACTATTACGAGTACACAGAGGTCAAAGGGGAGCCCGACAGCCGCGTCATCCCGCTGATTGAAAACTATCTGCGCTATGAGGCGCAAAGCCTCCCGTCGAACGGTCTCTCGCACTATTGGGACGCGGAGCGCGCCGCCGACAACGTCGATTCGGTGCTGTGGCTCTACAACCGGACGTACGACCCGGCGGATCCGGCGGCGACGCAGTGGCTGCTGGATCTCGCGTCCTCGCTGGAGTCGCGCACGGTCAACTGGGTCACGCGCTACACCAACGAGACCGCGCGCTACCACATCGTCAACACGACGCAGGGGCTCAAAGCGCCCGGCGTCTATTGGCAGCTCAACGGGCGGCAGAACTACAAAGACGCCATTGCAAACGGCATCTTCAACTACAGCCTCGACCACGGGCGCATCGACTGGATGGTCAACGCGGACGAACCCGCGCGCGACAACCAATCCACGGTCGGCACGGAGAGCTGCGCCGTCGTCGAAGGCATATTGTCGATGGCGATCAACGAGCGCATATTCGGCGAGGCCTGGATGGCCGACTGGATCGAGAGGGTGGCGTACAACGCGCTGCCGGCTATGAATTCGCTGGACGGCACGGCGCAGGTCTATTTCAACTCAGAGAACCAGCTTCTGGCCTCCCTCGGAGACCACGATTATGACTCGGACTACAACAGCTCGGCGGCCTACGGCGCCCCCGGCGGCTTCGAATGCTGCTTCCCGAACCATCAGATGGGTTGGGGGAAATTCATCCAGTCCATGTGGATGGCGACGCGCGACAACGGCCTCGCGGCGACAGTCTACGGGCCGACCAGCGTCACGGCCAAGGTGGCGGGCGGCAAGACGGCCCAATTTGACGAGGACACGGATTTTCCGTTTAAAGACGTGGTGCGGCTCACATACGGCGGCGACAACGGCGCGGCGTTCCCGCTCAAGCTGCGGGTGCCGTCGTGGGCCAAAAACCCGGCTATCACGGTCAACGGCAAGCCCGCCGCCGACGTCACGGCCGGCGAATACTATACCGTGGACAGGGTTTGGCACCGGGGCGACATCGTCGCGCTGACATTCCCGTCCGAGATCAAAGCCTCGACTTGGTACAACAACTCGGTCGGCATCGAGAAGGGCGCCCTCGTATACGGGCTCGCGATCGATGAGCAGTGGCGTGTCCTCGACGCGGCCATCGCCAACCAGATGAGAAACTCCCAGGGCCAGCCGGCGCTCGAGGACTTCCCCAATTGGGAGGCGTTTCCCGCCAGCCCGTGGAATTACGGGCTGGTCGTCGACTACGACGATCCGGCCGCGGGCCTCGTGTTCGAGGCCGACGACGAGGTGCCGCTGCAGCCGTTTGCGGCGACTTCCTCTCCCGTGCGGATTGTCGCGACGGGGCAGCGCATGCCCCATTGGGAGCTGAAGGGCAATGTGGCCGGTGTGCAGCCGTGGATCACGGCGCCGGATCCGATGCTCTGGGAGGAGATCACACTCATCCCCTATGGCGCGGGGCGGCTTCGCGTCACCAATTTCCCGCGTGTCGGCGAATATGAGGCCACGGTGGTCAGGACCGACATCCTGCCGACGAAGCACAACGGCGTCAGCTACACCGAGGTCGACAACGTCGTCGTCCCGACCGCGTCCGACTATACGCTGCACATCGCGGGCTCCGGCACAGGCACGATCCTCGTGAACGGCAAGTGGTCACAGGCGCTGGACCTCTCCTCCGGCGCCGCGTCGATATCCAACATGCGGAGAAAACTCTCCGGCGCGTTCCAGTTCAAAGAAAATACATACAACAACATCCGCTTCACCGACGGGCTCGCCGTGAGCCGGATTGAGGTCGTGCCGGTTTCAGGGGTCCAAGCGCCCGTCTCCATCCTGTCGGCGGCGCGCAACGCCGATGGTTCGTTCCGCGTGACGACGAACATCAAAAGCACCATCGAGACGCGCTACCACGTCAAATACGGAACTGCGCCCGGCGTCTACACCATGGACGAGGGCAATTTCGACGCGCCGACCGCGACAATCGTCGGCACAGATCCCAGTGCCACGTACTACATCAGGGCTTGGGCATATGTCAACGGCGCCTATACGGAGAGCAGCGAGTACATTCTGCTTCCTTACGATTCCAGCGACAATCTGCGACCGAACCCCAACGCCGCCGCGGCGAACTATGAACTGGACGCGAATGCCCCAAACGACTGGACTGCGATCGCCGGGAACACGGACCCGGCCCAGCAGCCCATCGTCATCACAGGCGGCGTGTCGCCGTCGATCCGGTTTGAGGACGGGTTGCCACTGTCGACGATGCAGAACCGCAAGGCATACCTCAACAAGGCGGAATCCGACAACTGGACGGACTATGTCGCCGAGATTGAGATTTCGATGGACGACTTGCTGCGCAACAACGCGGGCCTGGTTTTCCGCGGGAGCGGCTTCGGGGACGGCGCCGACGCGTTCAACGGCTACTATGCCGGCATCGGCTATGGTGGGGTGACCATCGGCTACGGCGACGGCGGTTGGCATCAGATCGGATCCAGATACCCGATGGGCCTGCAAGCCGGCGAGACATACGCGATCAAAGCCGTGGCATACGGCGATCAGTTTGCGATCTATGTCGACGAGGTACTGATTGCGAAGGTGACGGACAGCCGCTATGCCGCCGGCACAATAGGCGTCCGTTCTTATGAAGAAGCGTTCACCGTCACAGGCGTGACCGTCCGACCGGTGACCGAAGCCGACCTTGACGTGTTCGAAGAGCTGTCCGCAGACGCGGGGGATTCTCAGACAGTCACGTCCCTCATTTCCGTGAACGCGGGAACGGAATATCCAAAACCGGGCGCGTCGTTCACGCACCCGCAGGTGGGCAGTGTCGCGGCCCTCAACAACGGGAAATTGTCGGAATCGCTGCGCTGGACTTGCTGGACTGAGCCTATCCGCGATGTCGAGGAATGGGTGGAGATCGATTTCGGACAGGAAGTGGAGGCGAACCGGGCCAACCTGGTTGTATACACAGATACCGGCGCGTCGCAGCCGCCGGCGTCCGTCGAAATCAGATACTTCGACGGCGAGGCGTTCGTCCCCGTGAGCGGCCAGACGGCTCTGTCGCCGGCGCCCGCGGCGGGCAGCAACGCATATGACTTCGACACCGTCACGACATCCATACTGCGCGCGTACATGACGCCGCAGAGCGGGAAAGCCATTACGCTGCAGGAGTTTGAGGTATACCACGTCTACGAGGTTGCGACGGAAAAACCGGAACCGCGGGAGGGCCAGCCGGATGCCTCCTACGCGGGATTCGGGACGGAGGCGGACATCGCGGCGGCATGGGACAACCACTCGCCGCCGACGATCACAGTCTCCGCCGGCGGCGG
Source organism: Oscillospiraceae bacterium (assembly GCA_031258665.1). Classification (GTDB taxonomy): domain Bacteria; phylum Bacillota; class Clostridia; order Oscillospirales; family UBA929; genus JAIRTA01. Next base: position 4,452 of record JAIRML010000161.1, read on the forward strand.
CGACGCGGCCGCCATCGTGGAATTCGCCGCAAACAACCACGAGAAATTCGTGCTAAAGAGCTCAACCCAAACCGCTTCCGACCCGCTGACATGGACAGACTATGTGGCGGAGGCCAAGATCATGTCGCCAGACTTCGCGAACAACGACGCCGGGCTCATGATCCGCGCGACGGGCGTCGTTGGCGGCGCGGCACCCCATGAGGAGCCCGACGGCTACCATGGCTACTACATCGGGCTCGGCAGCGCAAACAACAGCGCCCAGCAGCTCGGCGTGTGCTTCGGGTACGCGAACGGCGCGTGGAACGCGCTGAAGGTCATCCCGTGGAACCTCCGCGGCGGGCAGGCGTACACATTGAAAGTCGTCGCTTACGGGCACATCATCGCCGCGTTCGTAGACGGCGTCTATGCCGGATCGATCGATACGGACGCGCTGCCCGCCGCCGCGAGGTTCGCGGCCGGCACGGTCGGCCTGCGTTCGTACAACACGGCCTTTACGGCGTATGATGTCAAGGTGCGCAACCTGGAGCAGAGCGACCTCGCGTTCCTCACAGACGCGGACGCCGGCCTGGGCGGCGATGCGGCGGGTTTCTACGACAACTTCAGCGGCGGCGCGCTGACGGGGTGGACGCTCTACCCCGCCAACAATGGGATAACGGTCAGCGGCGGCGCGCTGTCGGCGCCGTCCGGCACACAGGTAAAGGCCGTGGCCGGCAGCGAATCGTGGGAGGATTATGTCGTCGAAGGCAATGTCAGGATCCCCGACGCCGGCAACAGCAACAACGCCGGTTTCATGGTGCGCGCCACGGGTATCGGCGATGGGCCGGACGCGTACAGAGGCTTCTATTTTGGGATCACCCACAATTCTTGGATTGTCGGCTACGCCGACGGCAGCTGGCACCAGCTCGCAACGGGCACAACCGGGGTGCAGAGCCAGCCGCGGTGGAACCGTCTCAAAATCGTCGCGATGGGGTCTGTGTTGTATTACTACATCAACGGCGCGCTTGTCCACCAGCTCAGCGCTACCGGTTCGTACAGCTTCTCGAACGGCTGTATTGGCATACGGAGTTACACGAGGACTTTCTTTGCCGACGAAGTCGCCGTGCGGCCGATCTCGGAGCAGGACGTCGCCGAGACCAACCGCGCGCCGGCGTGGGGAGACATGACGGTGGATTTGGTCACGACAAGCGCCAACGTGGTGCGCGTGCTTTACACGCAGGCGGGCGCGTCCGAGTACAGGATCGCCTGGGGCGCCCGGCCGGGCGAATACATGCACGCCGCCGCCAATCTGCATACAAATGGGACAAACAAGGATGCCACCGCGTTTGAGGTGAGCGCGACGGGGGTTTGGTACGCAAAGGTTTACGCCCTCAGTGGGTCACGCATCTTGGCGGCTTCACCGGAGTTTGCCGTGACCACGGGCGAAACCGCGCCCACGTCCGACATGGCCGCGAAGCTGGCGGCAGCCGTCTCGGCGGCCGAGTCGTATGACACGGGCGGCTACACAGCCGCGTCCGCCGCGTACCTCGAAAAGGCTTTGGCGTATGCCGGCGAGGTCGCGGGCGACCCCGCGTCCAACCGCATGGTGCTCTCGACGGCGCGGCAACTGCTCAAAGCCGGCGTGTACGGAGCCACGCGGGACCCGGATTATGGGGCTGTGCGCGTGTACATAGAGAAAGAAGACGGCGCGGCCGCGTTCTACATCGTCAACTCGTCCGACGGCGCCGAAGAGGCGGCGGCGCGGCTCATCGTCGCCGCCTATGACGCAAACGGCCGGATGACATCCGTGACGTCCGCCGAAGCCGCGGTGCCGGCGGGGAGCGCGCTCTATGAAGGCGGCCTGTCCGTGAGTGCCCCGAGCGGCGGCAGCGCCAGGGCGTTCATATGGGGCGGAGACACCCTCGCGCCGCTCTGCGACGCAGAGCAGTTCCCGGCGTGACACCACCCTCTCTTCACGCTGCATGACCGCCGGGCAAATGCAAAACGCCTGAAAGCTGCATACATGCGGACTTTCAGGCGTTTTTCCCTCGTTGGCTGCAAAAGCCAGGGGATTTGTCGGTATATGCAGTGATCTTTGACGCCGGATCTTACTGTTTTGGCTCGGAGCGCTTCTGCTCGCGGAGGGCCCCCGCCCGCTCGCTTTCCACTTGCTTTTGGGCGGCCTCAATGGCCTCGTCCGACACGCCGAATGTACGCAATGTTTCAATGACTTGCGTGGCATCCGGTCTCGCCTGTCGGAAAGCGTTCAGCGCGATCTCCATTTGCGCGGCGCGTCTGCCCTCGGTTCTGCCCTCGTCTCTGCCCTTGGCAAAGATTCTCGCGTTTTCCTCGGCCGTCACGACCTGCTCAATCTGCCACAGCTTATACTCCTTGCGCACCTGCGGCAGGGAGGCGACGTAGCTGTGACGCGCCATAAACTGCGCGAAGCCGGGGTCTATCTCACATGACGCGCGGCATGTTCGCCGTCACGACGGTGAGCGTTTCCCCCCGCCGCACGCCTCCGGACAGGCTTTGCTCGCCGTACAGCAGCGACCGCTCGTTTGTCGCCAAGAAGGGGCGCAGCTGCACGTCGCACAGATTTTAGCATGCAACAGGCGTGTTTGTCAAGAAAAAATTGCTGAATCGGCTGAATTGACTGCCGAATTGGCTGCCACCGATACACTGCCGAAATCAAAAGAGGATAGACCAGTTGACAACGGGATTGGGCGGACCGGACGCCTGTGTGGCACAGGAACCCGGTTCGCTCAATCTATTTTTATATTTTGTGGAAGAAAATGGGGCTTTTTGGCGCTTTTTGAAAAGGTATACCTTTTCGGCATGTAAATGGGATTGATGTTTTACAAATACCAACTTCATTATATCTCAAAATTTCCCCAAAGTCAATAGATTATCATGAATTATTTTTGTGGTTTCATCCAATTTCACTTATATTTTAACAGTACAAAATCACAAAAAAGCCCTTAGAAATACCAACTTGTTAATCTATACCT
>JAIRML010000203.1 GCA_031258665.1 Oscillospiraceae bacterium
CGCCGCGGGGGCGGGCGGCGGCGCCGTCCCAAAGGGAGCGGGCGGGATCCACCCGCCCAGCGGCGTCCGCTGCGCGGGCCGCTCCATCCGGCCGAACTGCTTCATCCGTTCAATGGCGGCGTTGTAATCGGCCCGATGCGGCGCCGGCAGCATGTCCTCTTCCGCCGGCTCTGTTTCTGTTGGCTCTGTCGGCTCTGCCAGACCGGCCGGGCCGGCCGTGGGCGCTGAAACAGCAGGCCGGGCCGTCACCGGAGCCGCGCGGACGGCCTCCGCCGCCGCGCGGTGCAGCCATGTGTCAAATCCGACATTCTCCGACGGGGGCTGCCCCTGCAACCCTGGGCCCAAATTCTTGTTTTCTGCTGCCGCTTCGCGGTAGCAAGATGCCGACGGGGGAGCCGACGGCGGGCGGGCGGGCGAAGTGCCCTTCGGCAGCACACCGGCATAAACGCCCAAATTGTGCGCGAAGCGGCCCCAGAACCCCCGAACGGGGGACGCGGGCACGCCAGGGTCCGGGCGGACACACGGATCCGCCCCCACAGGGGACGCGGGCGCGGGCGCGGGGGACGCCTCCCATTCCTCCTGCGTCAGTTCACACAGGGTGGACATGCCGTCTTTGGTGACACCCACCGTCAAAATCCGCCCGGCCACCCGCACAACCAGGATCATGCTCTCGCGGGACACCGCCATGCGGTCCAGCACCCGCAGGCCGGTTCCGCGCCCGGCCGCTGGGCCGCGCCGGGACAAAAATTTGAGGCCGAAATACCCCAGCGCAAGGAGCGCCCCAAACCCCAGCAGCCCGATGAGCAAGGACTGAATCCCTCCGTGGCCGGAAGACGGGAGCCGGGCGGCCCCCTCCGTGGCGCCGATCACCGCCCGGAGCACTACACGAGCGCCTTCCTGATGGCTTCACACACGCGGTCGGCCTGAAAGGGCTTGACAATGAAGTCCTTGGCGCCGGCCTGTATGGCCTCAATGACCATGGCTTGCTGGCCCATGGCCGAACACATAATCACCTTGGCCGCCGCGTTCACGCTCCGAATCTTCTTGAGCGCCTCAATGCCGTTCAGTTCCGGCATCGTGATGTCCATGATCACAAGATCCGGACTGAGCTCCCGGTACTTCTCCACGGCCTGCGCACCGTTTTCGGCTTCTCCCACAACCTCGAAACCGTTTTTCGTGAGAACTTCCTTGACCATCATCCGCATGAACGCGGCGTCGTCCACCACCAGGATCTTGTTACTCATGCCTTGCACACCCTCCAAAATGCTCGCACATACGCCTCAACCGCGCACACGCGCACTTAGTGCTTTGTTGCCGCTTCGCGGCAACAAAAAAGAAGAATTTGGGTTGTGGGCTGCAGGGGCAGCCCACGTTGGTGCTTTGTTGCCGCTTCGCGGCAACAAAAAAGAAGAGCTCTCAACGTTCGGCGCCGATCCGCTTGGCGGGGCTCACGATGTCCGTGATGCGGGCGCCGTAGTTGTCGTCAATGACCACCACCTCGCCCTTCGCGATGAGTTTTCCGTTGACAATGACATCCACCATATCCCCGGCCATCTTGTCCAGCACAATGATCGACCCCACGTTAAAATCCAAAATTTCCCTTATGTATTTTCTGCTCTTGCCGAGCTCCACGGACACCGAGAGCGGCACATCCATCAGAAGCTCCATGTTCTCCGAAAACCCCGCGGCGGCCACACCCGTCTGGTCAAAATTTTCGTAGTGCACCGGCTGCACATTCACCGGCCTGGGCGGCGGCGCGGACGGGGCGGGCCGCGCGGGCGGGGCGGAGACAGGCGGCGCGGAGACGGGCGGCGCGGAGACGGGCGCGGGCGGCGGCGTTTCGGCCGCCGTGGCACTGATCAACATCTCAATGTCGGGGGCGTGGGTCTCCACAGCGGCAGCAGCGACGCCGCCGATGAGCCCTTCCACCAGCTCCTTCGCGAAATCCACCGGCATGACCTGCATGATCTTCGAGTGGATGAGCCCCTCGATCTCCATGTCGAAGCTCGTGCGCACGATCCGCGACCGGATGTTGGAAAACGGCGCGCTGTTCTCGTCGCGCGGCAGGTGGACCGAATAGGCGGTGGGCGGCGAGATGTCGATGGGCCGGTCCATGAACTTGGACATGGAGGTGGCCGACGAACCCACCATCTGGTTCATCACCTCGCTGATGGCCGACAGGTGCATGTCGTTCAGTTCCTCATCCACATGGCTGCCGTCGCCGCCCATCAGCAGGTCGGTGATGATCTTGACATCCTTCTCCTCCAAAAACAGGATGCTGGTGCCCTGCAGGCCCTTCGTGTAGTTCACCTGCACGGCGACAAACGGGAGGGGGTACTGCGCCGCGATCTCCTGCAGTGTGGTGAGATCCACCTCGGGGGTCGTGATGTCCACACGCCGGTTCAACATCGTGGAGAGCGTCGTGGCCGAGGTCCCCATGCTGATGTTCCCGACTTCTCCCATCGCGTCGATCTCTTCGGACGAGAGCGTGAGGCCGTCGGCCGGCTCGGCGGGCGCGGGCGTCGGGGGCTCGGCGGAATCGGCCTCCCGGGTCGGCTCGTCCGGCGCCCCGGCCTCCGCCCCGGCGCCGCTGAGCAGGGCGTCGATTTCCGCTTGTGACAAACCGTTACTCACGATCCAGATCCTCCTCTCGAATGACATCGGAGATCATCACGGCGTATCTGCGATCCCTAACGCCCATGGCGGCTTGAAATTTGGCCAGATGCCCGATCTTGACGGTGAGGGCCTCCTGCACCTTGTGGTCCAGCCGAATGACATCCCCCTCCTGGAGGTTTAAGATGTCCCGCATGCTGGCGGATGTCGTGTTGAAAGTCACCGTGACGGGCAGGCGCGTGCGCGCGATGCGCCGCTGGATGTCGCTGCCCATCGGCGTGAGCACGCGGCGTTCGGTGTCGATCTGAAACAACAGCTTCGTATTGAGCTGCTTTGAGACCGACTCCAGCGCCAGGTACGGCAGACAGATGTTGATGAGGCCCTCGGCCTCGCCGATCCGCACGTTCAGCGTGATGACGGCCACCGTCTCGCCCAGCGCCACGATCTGGGCGAACTGCGCGCTCGTCTCGATGCGGTCCAGCGACACATCGACGGCGATCACCTTCTCCCACGCCTCGCCAAAGAGGCGGATGAACTGCCGCACGACACGTTCGAGCAGCACGACCTCGATCTCGGTAAAATTCCGCGACCCCTCCGTATGCCCGCCGCCGCTGCCGCCCAGCAGACGGTTGATCAG
>JAIRML010000015.1 GCA_031258665.1 Oscillospiraceae bacterium
CCGGTCCCGCCGGTCCGGTATCGCCCTTGGCGCCCTGCGGACCTGCCGGTCCTTGCGGTCCAGCGGGTCCCTGCGGCCCGGCCGGCCCTATTGGCCCTATTGGCCCTGCCGGCCCAGACGGCGGCCCGGCCGGCCCTATCGGCCCTGCCGGTCCCGCCGGCCCTTGCGGCCCGGCGGGACCAACCGGCCCTGCCGGTCCGGTATCGCCCTTGACGCCCTGCGGTCCCTCAAGGCCGGGGGAGCCTTGCGGTCCGGGCGAGCCGGGGTCGCCCCTAGGTCCGGTCGCTCCGCGGAGTCCGCACGGTCCCACCGGTCCGGGGGTTCCTCTGGCGCCCTGCGGGCCGGGACAGCCGGGGTCCCCCTGGGGCCCGACGTCGCCGCGCACGCCCTGTGACCCCGCGGGCCCCTGCGGGCCCGGATCACCCGGATCACCCTTCGGACCCGGGCAGCCTTGTGGTCCCTGCGGCCCCTGCGGCCCCTGTGGCCCTTGGGGTCCCTGCAGCCCTTTGGAGCCCGCAGGTGTTGCGGCGCAGTAGTAGCCGCCGCTTCCGCCGCCTTTGCGCGCGATCTCCGTGTTGCAATATTTACATCGGCAGGTTTTGCTAACATCGTTCATCTGGACACCTCCGCATCAAGAAAGTGTTTCCCGGCCGGGGGCGGCGTCCGGTACTGCCCCGGTGCCGCACGCCATTGTATGATCGTGCGCCGCGCAAAGTGACGGCCGATGGGCGGCGCGCAATGTGAACTTTACAATTGTTGGGCGCCAAAAAGCCGTGCCGCAGAAACTTTGCTTGCAATCTGCCCCGATCGTTGGTAGGATAAAGATATCGATTGGTACCAACGTGGGCTGCCCCTGCAGCCCACAACCCAAGTTCTTGTTTTTTGTTGCCGCGTCGCGGCCACAAGGTACCAATGTGGGCTGCCCATGCAGCCCACAACCCAAAATTCTCGTTTTTTGTTGCCGCTTCGCGGCAACAAGGCACTTAAAAGATGTCGAAATTGTATCCGAGGTGCATGGCGTGTATTTAAAATCCTTTGACATGCAAGGCTTTAAATCCTTTCCGGACAAGACGACGCTGACATTTGACAACGGCGTGACAGCTGTGGTTGGGCCCAACGGCAGCGGGAAGAGCAACATCGCGGAAGCGGTGCGCTGGGTGTTGGGGGAGCAGAGTCCGCGTGCGCTGCGCTGTGAGAAGAAAATGGAAGAGCTCATCTTTCACGGCACAGCGCAGCGCGGGCCGGTCGGGTTTGCCGAGGTGAGCCTGCTGCTGGACAACAGCGGCGGGCTCTTTCCGCTGGAACAGCATGAGGTGCAGGTGACGCGGCGGCTCTACCGTTCCGGGGAGAGCGAGTTCTTCATCAACCGAAGCGGTGTGCGCCTGAAAGACGTGCTGGAGCTCTTCATGGACACGGGTCTGGGCCGCGACGGGTATTCGCTGATTGGGCAGGGGCGCATTGGGGAGATCCTCTCCGAGAAGAGCGGCGAGCGCCGCCGTGTGTTTGAGGAGGCCTCCGGCATCTCGCGTTACCGCCACCGCAAGGAGGAGGCGGAGCGGAAACTCGCGCTGGCCGAAGAAAACCTGACCCGCATCGGCGACAAGATCGAGGAATTGGAGCTCCAGATCGGTCCGCTGCGGGAACAAACCGAGAAAGCCAGGCAGTACCTGCACATGCGTGATGAGTTGCGCGGGCTGGAGATCGCGCTGTGGTTGGGCGCGCTGGACAAGCTGCGCGACAGTTACGGCGAGGTGCGTGACAACTATGAGGCGGCCACCGCCCGGCTCACGGCCGGGCAGGCGGCGCTGGACGCGCTGTACGCCGAGCTGGACCAGATCGGCGCCGAGGAGCGCCGGAATCAGGCGGACATTGAGGCTGCGCGCGCCGATCTGAGCGCTGTGGAGAGCGCCGCCGCCGAGAAGGAGAGCGCCGCCGCGGTGTTGCAGACCACACGACAAAACAACGAGGAGAACATTGTCCGCCTGCGCGACGAGCAGACCCGCGAGGCGGTGCACGATGGCGGTCTGGCCGTCCAGATCGAGGAGAGGCGGGTCCATCTGCGCGAGACGGAGGCCGCGCTGGTGTCTCTGGAGGCTGACATTGCGGCGCTGGTGCGGGAGTCCGAGGCGCTCGGCGCGCGGGCGGGCGCGGCTCTCGTCAAGATCGACGCGCTGCGCTCCGAGGAGAGCGCCGCGCGGGAGGCCGCGGGGGAGGCCCGCGCCGCCATTTCCTCTCAGGCGGCGTCGGCGGACGAATTGACGCGCCAGCAGGCGGCGATGCGCGAGGACATCGCCGCGCGCGCCCGGGCCTGCGAGGAAGCGGACGCGGCGCTGGCGGCGCTGGACGCGGAACTGACCGGCGCGGCCGAGCAGGTCAACGCGCTGCAAAATGTGCTGAACGGGCACACATTGCGGGCGGAGGCGAAACAGGCGCAGATTGAAACGCTCCGGGCCTCTCAGGAGGCGCGCGCGGTGGAGCGGGGCCGGGTGGAATCCCGGCTGCACCTGCTGCGCGAGATGGAGCGGGAATACGAAGGACATTCCCGCGCGGTGAAGACCGTGATGGCCGAACACGAGCGAGGCCGTCTGTCGGGCGTCAGGGGTACGATCTCCGAGCTGCTGCGCGCGGAAGATCGCTGTGCCGTCGCGGTGGAGATCGCGCTGGGGCCGGCCCTTCAGAACATCGTGGTGGAGAGGGAGGAGGACGCCAAGGCGGCCATCGAGCTGCTGCGCCGCCGCGAGGCGGGGCGGGCCACATTCCTGCCGCTGTCGGCTGTGCGGGGGAGAGCGTTGGAGGAACGGGGGCTCACGTCGGAGCCGGGCTTCGTCGGCATCGCCGCCGAATTGGTCACCTGCGACGAGGCCTACGGGGAGATCATTCGAAGCTTGCTCGGGCGCACCGTGGTGGTGGAGGACATGGACGCCGCCATCGCGCTGGCCCGGCGGCGCGGTCACCGCTTTCGCGTTGTGACGCTGGGCGGGCAGGTCATCGCCCCCGGCGGGGCGATGACGGGCGGCAGTGTGGGTAAATCGGTCGGGCTTCTCTCCCGCAAGAATGAGATGGACCGGCTGACGGCGGAGCAGGCCCGGCTGGATAAAGCGCTGGCCGGTCTGGCGGAGTCGGT
>JAIRML010000043.1 GCA_031258665.1 Oscillospiraceae bacterium
GCCGCCTTGCCGGTGTCGCCCGATGTGGCCGTGAGAATCAGCGCCCGGCGCGTATCGCCCGTCTTGGACAGCGCCGCTCGGAGCAGGTGCGGCAGCATCTGCAGCGCCATGTCTTTGAAGGCGCAGGTGGGGCCGTGCCACAGCTCCAGCAGGTGCACGCCGTCGTCAAACGAACGCACCGGCGCGACCTCGTCTGTGTCGAACCGGCCGCTGTCGTAGGCCTGCCGGGCAAACCCCAGAAGCTCCGCCTCGGTGAAGTCCGTCAGGAACATTGCCATGACGCGCGCCGCGCGCTCGGCATAAGACAGCGCCGTGAGACCCGGCACAAAGTCCGGCGTCAGCGCCGTGAGCCGCGCGGGCGTGTAGAGCCCGCCGTCCGGCGCGAGGCCCCGCACAATCGCCTCCGCCGACGGCGCCTCCGCCGCCCGGCCTCTCGTACTCACATATCGCATATTCGTTCCACAACCCTTAAAATATTGTGATAAAAGATGCCCCGCACCGTGTCCTCCGGGTAGTTCTTTCGGAGCAGCCACTCATACAAGGCGCCCAGGTCCTCAATGCCGCGCACGCCCGCCGGCAGCTGCGCACAGCCGTCGAAATCGCAGCCGAGGCCGATGTGCCGCACCCCGCCCAGAGCGGCGAAGTGTTCGATGTGGGCCCCTACGTCCTCCCAGGCGGCCGTCTCCCCCGCCGTCAAAAACACAGTGTATAGATTGATCCCCGCAAAACCGTCCGCCGAGACGAGCGCCGCAAACTGCCCGTCCGTCAGGTTCCGCGGGTGGTCGCAGACCGCGCGGGCATTCGAATGGCTGGCCACAAACGGGGTGCCTTCCATCGCCTCGGCCACGTCCCAAAAGCTCCTGTCAGAGAGATGGGAGACGTCGATGATCATCGGCAGGCTTCGCGCCAAGCGAAGGAAAGAGGCGCCGCGCGGCGTGAGCCCGCCGCCCGCGCCGCCCACGCCGCCGGCCAGGGCGTTGTCGTGATTCCAGGTGAGCCCCACCATGCGCGCCCCTTGCTCCCAGGCAGCGCGCAGCCGCGTCTCGTCGCAGCCCACAACCTCCGCGCCCTCCAGCGAAAGAAAGGCGGCCAGCCTGCTTTCCGCGCCCGCCCGGCGGGCCTCCCCAGCCGTGCGGCACAGGACAACCCTGTCGTCGTGGGCCGCGAACAGGCGACGGGCCAACGGACCCAGGACTTCAAAATCGAAACCGTACGCCGCAAAAAACTGCGCCGCCGGACCGTATGCCTCCGCCCGGCGCAGGTCGAAATGTCCGTCGTTTTCGAGCAGATCACCGCCGCGCCTCTGCAGGCGGGAGAGGGTGTCCGCGTGGGCGTCAAAGACAGGTCGCATCGTGTCCCCCCATACTTAAGGGCGCCTCACGTGGGTTGCACCTGCAACCCACAACCCAAATCTTTGCTTTTTGCTGCCGCTTCGCGGCAGCAAAATCCTAAAGATCGCCTCCAACGTGGGCTGCCCATGCAGCCCACAACCCAGAATTCTTGTTTTTTATTGCCGCTTCACGGCAATAAGGCACTAAAACGCGTTGAGGATGTGATGGATGCGCGGGGCTCTGTCCGGCGGGCCCAAAATGACCTCGATGACGTCGAAGCGGGCAGGCCGCCGGTCACCGCCGTGTCCGGCCAGCCACAGAGAGGCGGCGGTGCGCATATGTGCCCGTTTCCGGGCCGTGACCGCCGCGCCGGGCGGCGCAAAGGCGGCCGACGCGCGGCACTTCACCTCCACAAACACGACAACGCCGCCCAGCGCGGCCACAATGTCGATCTCCCCCGCCCTGACACGAAAATTGCGCGCGAGAACTTCATAGCCCTTGGTCTGTAAATGCTCCTCCGCGATCTGTTCCCCCGCGCGGCCCCGCGCGGCCGGGTTCACAGGAGGCCTCCGGCGGCCCGAAAACGGCGCAGGAAATGTGTACGATGGGCCGGCGTGGGCCCCAGCGCACGCAGCGCCTCGTAGTGCTCCTTTGTGGGGTAGCCCCGGTGGCGCTCAAAGCCGTACGCCGGGTACAACCGGGCCAGTTCGTCCATGCGGCGGTCCCGCGTCACTTTGGCGAGAATCGAGGCCGCCGCCACACAGGCGCTTTTGTTGTCCCCGCCCACCACGCAGCGCACGGGCCCGGGAAAATCGCGGGCGACGTTGCCGTCGATGAGCGTCAGATCGGGCCGCATGGACAGCGCGGCCACCGCGCGGCGCATGGCCATCTGAGACGCGCCTAAAATGTTGTATGTTTCAATCTCCGCCACCGACGACTCGGCCACCGCAAGGCACAGCGCCTCCCGCATGATGCGGTCAAACAGCGCCTCTCGGCGGCGCGGGGAGAGTGTTTTTGAGTCACGCACCCCCTCTATGGGGGCGGAGAGCACAACGGCGGCGGCCATCACAGGCCCAGCCAGCGGGCCGCGGCCCGCGTCGTCCACACCGCAGAGCAGCCGGGGCCCTTCGGCGCGTACCGCCTCATCAAACGCCCACAACGTGTCGTTCATGTCGCCGCCTCCGGTTCCTCCAGCGTAAAACGGCCCAGCCGGCCGCTCCGGTATTCGTCCAGCAGCGTGCGGGCCATGCGCTCCGTGTCGGGCGCGCCGCCGGACACCAAAAAACCGCGCCGCCGCGCCGCCGCCTCAAGGAGCGCAAATCCGTCCGGCTCCGACCCCGGCGCCAGGTGATAGCGGGCTGTGAGGGCCTCGGGGTACCGACGGCCGAGCAGGTCCATCAGACGCGCCGCCAGCGTCTCCACATCTAAGATATCGTCCCGGACGGCGCCGGTGTACGCCAGCAGCAACCCGGTCTGCTCATCTTCAAACTTGGGCCACAGCACACCGGGGGTATCGAGCAGT
>JAIRML010000048.1 GCA_031258665.1 Oscillospiraceae bacterium
GTAAGGCGCGCCCACTTGTCCTGACATCTCATATCCCCGCCCCCTCACACCCCGCGCACCCGGCGGCAAAACGCATCCGCGCGGAGGCGGCGTGGCCGTGCAACCCTTCGGCGAGAGCCAGCACCTCCACATCCTGCCACAGCGGCGCCAGGGCATTCCGGTCAAATTCGATCACGCTGGTTTTCTTTAAAAAGGCGTCCACCGACAGCGGCGAAAAGAACCGCGCCGTGCCGGAGGTGGGCAGCACGTGGCAGGGCCCGGCCAGGTAGTCGCCCAACGCCTCGGGGCTGTACGGGCCGAGGAAGACGGCGCCCGCGTTGCGGAGCCTCGGCAGCAGTGCGCGCGGATACCGTGTCAAAATCTCCAGGTGCTCCGGCGCGATCCGGTTGGCCAGCCGGCAGGCCTCGTCCCAATCCTCACAGATGATGCCTGCCCCGAAATCCCGCAGGGCCGCCTCCGCCACGGCCCGCCGGGGCAGCGCGGCCAGCTGCGCCGCGCACGCCGCCCGCACGGCCTCGGCCACCGCCCCGTCGGTGGTCACCAATACGGAGGAGGCCATCTCGTCGTGTTCGGCCTGGGAGAGCATGTCCGCCGCCACAAAGGCCGGGTCGGCGCTGTCGTCGGCCAGCACGAGCACCTCCGAGGGGCCGGCCACCATGTCGATGTCAATGACGCCGTAGAGCTGACGCGTCGCCTCGGCCACGTAGGCGTTGCCCGGTCCGACGATCTTGTCGACCGGCGGGATAGGCCCCGCGCCCAACGCCAGCGCCGCCACGGCCTGCGCGCCGCCGACCGCAAATACCCTGTCCACGCCGGCCAACGCCGCCGCCGCCAGCACCGCCGGGCTGAGGTGCTCCGTGGGCGGCGTGACCATGATGAGCTCCTCCACCCCCGCCACCTTGGCGGGGATCGCGTTCATCAGCACGCTGGACGGGTAGGCCGCCTTGCCGCCCGGCACATAGAGCCCGACGCGGGTCAGCCCCCGCACCTGTACGCCCACCCGGCCCCCGCCGGGGGCGTCCCACTCGTCCGAGTAGACGAGCAGCCTCTCTTGGTAAGCCTGAATGTTTTCGGTGGCCCGCAGCAGCGCTCCCGTCACATCGGCCGGGCAGCGCGCGGCCTCCGCCTCCCACTCCGCGCGCGGGATCTCCCGCGGCGCGCGGCCGTCCAGCACCTGCGCGTACCGGCACACGGCGTCCCAGCCTCTGGCGCGCACCTCGTCGATCAGCGCGGACACCGCCGCGCGCACCACCGCGTCGCTGTCGCGCCGCCGCGCGGCCTGCGCGGCCAAAAGCGCCCCGGCCTCGCCGGAGGCCGCGTGTACGATCGCAAACATCAGTCCCCCTCCAATCCCGCGCGGCACAGGGCCACAAAGGCCTGCACCGGCGCCCGTTTCATCTTCATGGCCGCCAGGTTCACGATGAGGCGCGCGCTGACGGGGCAGATGTCCGCGACAGGGACCAACCCGTTGGCCCGGAGCGTGGCGCCTGTCTCCACGATGTCCACAATGGCGTCGGCCAGCCCCAACAGCGGGGCAAGCTCCACCGAGCCCTCGATCCGAATGATCTCCACATCCAGCCCCTGCGCCGCAAACCAGTCGCCGGCCACGTTCGGGTATTTCGAGGCCACGCGCCGGTGCCGGTAGGTGCCGAAAAAATCCTCTCCCTCACGCACCGCCAGCGCAAACCGGCATGCGCCAAACCGCAGATCCAACACCTCATAAAAGGACTGCCCGCACTCGAGGATCGTGTCCTTCCCCACGACGCCAAGGTCGCACACGCCGTGTTCCACGTAGGTGATGACATCCGGCGCCTTGGCCAACACCACCTCCACCCCGGCGTCCGGCAGCGGATGGATCAGCCGCCGGCCCTTGTCCCCCAGCGGCGCCGTGTCGACGCCCGCGCGCCGCAGCAGGCCGAGCAGCTTTGTCTCCAGTCGGCCCTTGGTCAGCGCCAGCCGCAACAGTCTCTTCACACCGTCACCTCCCCCGCCGGCGCTTCGAACGCCGGCACTTCCGCGCCGCCCTCTATGTCCACGACGGCGGCGACGCCCCGGCTTCGCGCCAAGGCCAGGCTCTCGGCCAGCGTGGCGCAGGGGGAGAGCTCATAGGCGCCGCGCTCCGCCTGCGCCACCATGCCGAGCGCCTCTCGCAGCCGCGCCGGCGGGAAGTGGATGAGCCGCCGCGCCCGCCGGGGCGCCGGGGGCGCCTCCTCCGCGCAGGCGCACAGCGCGTCGATGTCCAGCACAAAACCCGCGCCCGGCGCGGCGCGGCCCAGCGCGCCCATCAGGTGGTCGTAACGCCCGCCGGTCAGCACGGCGCGCCCCGCCCCAGAGACATACCCGCGGAAGACAAGGCCCGTGTAGTAGCTCAGCTGGTGTACGAGGCCGAAATCGAGTTGGATATGGCGCCCGAACCCCGCACCCGCCAGCGCCGTGTACATGTCCCGCAGGTAGACGAGCGCTTCGTCGGCCTCCGCCACGCCGAGCGAACCCGTCTCCTCGAAGAGCTCCACCCCGCCAAAGAGGTGGCACAGGCGCAAAATGGCCTCACAGACCGGGCGATTTTTGAAGGTCTCCAATCTGTCACCCAGGGAGGCGAAGTTTTTTCGCTCAATGAGCGCGCGCAGTTCCTCCACCGCGCCGGGCGGCGCCTGCAGCGCGCGGAACAGCCCGCGAAACAGCGCCGCGTGGCCGAGCTCGACGCGGTACTCTCCGGCGCCCAGCTCCGAGAGCGCCTCGGCCGCCAGCGACAACACCTCAAGATCGGCCTTCAGCCCGCCCGCGCCGATGAACTCCACGCCCGCCTGCCGCGTCTCCAACCGCCGCCCGCGGTGGACAGCGCCGTCGCGGTACACATCCTGGAGATAGTAGAGCCGGACGGGCATCGGTTCGCCGCCCAGCCGAGCCGCGACCACCCGCGCCACCGGCGTCGTCGAATCGGGCCGCATGGCCAGCACACGCCCGTCCCGGTCGATCAGCTTGACCATCGACTCGGGCGGCATCGGCTGCCCGGTGCGCGTAAACAGCTCAAAGAGCTCGACGGCCGGCGTCATCACCTCGCGGTACCCGTAGCGCGCGAAGAGCGCGCCCGCGCGCGCCTCCCTCTCCCGGCGCCGGTCGCAGGCGGCAAACAGATAGTCGTGGGCGCCCGCCGGCGTCCCCACCAGGCTTCTCGCCATGCCCATTCCCCCTTCGCGATACTTTACCGCGCTAAAGTAGTATCATGATAGCATAGCAGAGCGTCTCTGTCAAGCGGATATTGGCCCGCTCGGCCGCACGAAACACGGCAAAAGGGCTGCCGCCGCAAAAAGAGGGTTTGCGGCCCTGGTCTCCGCAAACCCTCTTTGTTCTCCCCGGGCCGTCACACCGGCCGCCTGTCGGCCGGTGTGACAAGTTAGTAACTTATTGCCGTGAAACGGCAACAAAAAACGAGGATTTGGGTTGTGGGCTGCATGGGCAGCCCACGTTGGAAAATTATGGAATCCTTGTGGCTTTCCACTTTTCCGGCGCGGCGCCGGCTCACGCCTTCCCGTCGCAGCCGAGGAAATTCTTCAACTTGCGCTGCACGAGCCCCTTGATGTTGGCGCGGGCGGGCGTCAGGTACTGCCGCGGATCGAAGTGATCGGGATGCTCCGCAAAATGGCGGCGGATGGAGGCCGTCATGGCGAGACGCAGGTCGGAATCGATGTTGATCTTGCAGACAGCCATCTTGGCGGCCTGGCGCAGCATGTCCTCCGGAATGCCGATGGCGTCCGGCATCTGGCCGCCGTGCGCGTTGATCATCTCGACAAACTCGGGGATGACCGAGGAAGCCCCGTGCAGCACAATGGGAAACCCGGGCAGGCGGCGCTGCACTTCCTCTAGGATGTCAAAGCGGAGCCGCGGCTTCTGGCCGGGCTTGAACTTGTACGCGCCGTGACTCGTGCCGATGGCAATGGCCAGGCTGTCGACACCCGTCTTCTGGACAAACTCCTCCACCTCGGCGGGGTTTGTGTAGGAAGCGTCTTCCGCCGAGACATTGACGGCGTCTTCGATGCCGGCCAGACGGCCGAGCTCGCCCTCGACGACCACACCGCGCGCGTGCGCGTAGTCCACAACCTGACGCGTCAGCGCAATGTTGTCCTCGAACGAATGGTGGGAACCGTCGATCATGACGGAGGTGAAGCCGCCGTCGATGCAGCTCTTGCAGATCTCAAAGGTGTCGCCGTGGTCCAAATGGACACAGATGGGCAGGCCGGTGTCCTCCAAAGCGGCTTCGATCAGCTTCATGAGGTAGACGTGCTTGGCGTACTTGCGCGCGCCGGCCGACACCTGCAGGATCAGCGGCGCCCGTTCCTCCTTCGCGGCCTCGGTGATACCCTGGATGATCTCCATGTTGTTCACATTGAACGCGCCGATGGCATACCCGCCCTCGTAGGCTTTTTTGAACATTTCCGTCGATGTGACAAGTGGCATGTCTGAAGCTCCTTTCCCGTTATGTGGCTCCCTTTGCGTCCGAGCCGCCCGGCTCTTCCTCTTTTTGCAGTGTACCAGCATTTTGCGGAAATTGCAAGAATGATTCCATTGCAAAAAAGCCAAGGAACGGAGTGGATATACTGAATATTGTGTCATTGCTTTGGCAATGACACAATATTCAGTATAAAGGCCCTCGTTCATTATATTTTTGCAGGAAAATCAAGAATTCTTTCCGCGCCGCCGGGGCAAAAGCCTTGACGGGACGTTCAATCCTGTAGTACAGTGACACTGGTTCCCGAAAAATCCGTACGAAAAGGGAGTGGCACACAATGAAACCGGCATGCGCGGCGCCGCCGGCGAGACAGGAACTGGAGAGCAGGATCGACAGACTGCGCGCGGCTCTCGACGCGCGGGACAACGCGTGGGACATTGCCCTGGTCGCCGACAAGGTCAACCAATATTACTTGACGGGCACGATGCAGGATGGGCTGTTTTTGTTGAAGCGGGACGGCGCCTTTGCCTATTTTGCGCGCAAAAGCTTTCAGCGCGCGCGGCGGGAGTCGCCGCTGCCGCCTATATACCCCATGACGAGTTACCGCGATGTGGCGCGGCACCTGGGCCCGTCGCCGGTCAGGGCCTATCTTGAGATGGAGGTCGTCACCTGCGCGATGTGCGAGCGGCTTCAAAAGCACCTCCCCCTGCGCGAAATCGCCGCCTTAGACGGGGTGATCGGCGCGGTCAGAGCCGTGAAGAGCCCCTATGAGCTTGCCTGCATGGAGGCCTCCGGGCGGGCGCACGCGTACCTGCTGGAGACGGTGGTGCCGGGCCTCCTGCGCGAGGGCATGAGCGAAGCGGATCTGGCCATGCAGCTGTATGAGGCCATGGTCGCGCTCGGCCACCACGGCGTGACGCGCTTCGCGCGGTTCCAGACCGACGTGGCCCTCGGCCAGGTGGCCTTCGGCGAAAACGCGATCTACCCCTCAAACTTTTACGGCCCCGGCGGGATGAAAGGGCTCTGCCCCGCCGCGCCCCTCCTGGGGGACAGCGCCCGGCTCCTCCAAAAGGGCGACATCGTCTACCTGGACGTCGGCTTCGGCGTACAGGGCTATCACACCGACCGGTCGCAGGCCTACTGCTTCGGGGCAACCCCTTCGGACGAGGCGCTGCGGCTGCACCGCGCCTGTCTGGCGCTTCAGAAACAAGTCGCCTCGCTCCTCAGACCGGGGGCGATCCCGCACGAGATCTACGCCTCTGTGACCGCGGACCTCGACGACGACTTCCGAGAGAACTTCATGGGCGTGGGCGACGACTGCCTCAAGTTTTTGGGGCACGGCGTCGGCCTCTATGTGGACGAAACCCCTGTGCTGGCGCCGGGCTTTCACGAACCGCTGCAAGAAAATATGGCCCTCGCCGTCGAGCCGAAGAAAAGTGTGCCGGGTGTCGGTCTGCTGGGCGGCGAAGACACCTACCTCGTCACGCCGGGCGGGGGGCGCTGCCTCACGGGGGGGGAGAAGGACATCTTGGTGGTGTGACGCCCCTACCCGTCGTCGTCGCTCTCGATCCCGAAATTCCGGCCGATCTGCGCCACCTGGGCGGCGGCGCCGGCGTCGATCG
Organism: Oscillospiraceae bacterium; assembly: GCA_031258665.1. GTDB lineage: Bacteria > Bacillota > Clostridia > Oscillospirales > UBA929 > JAIRTA01. The sequence continues at coordinate 6,070 of JAIRML010000048.1, forward strand.
CGCCGCCCTCGGTTTCGATCAGGCAGCCGCCGTACCCCACAGTGGGGTCGTTGACCACACTGGCTGTGAGGCTCCCGGTCGGCGTGTGCATCGTCACCTCTCTGGCCTTGAAGAAGCGCACGTACTCGCTCGGGTTCACCCGCAGCGTCACGTGTGTCTCCGCCTTGACGCCGGCCAACGCGGTGCGCAGCATGGACAAAAACGCGCTCTCGTTGTGGTCCAGTTCGTACCCCAAGACCTTCTTCGCGACCTCCAGCGCCAGTGTGAGGATGCGCGGCTCCATCTGTTCCAGTGAGGCGGCGCGCGCCGCCTCGGCCCGCCCAATGAGGTCGTCGGCGTCGGCCTGCGCGCGGGCGAGCAGGCCGGCCACTTCGTCCCGCGCGGCCGTGAGCCCCTTTTGAAAGCCGTCCTCCTGCGCCGAGGCCCGCAGCGACACGGCGGCGCGCTCCGCCTCGGCCACGAGGGCGGAGGCCTCCCTCCGGGCGTCCTCTAGGAGCATCGTCACCTCCTCCTGCGCGGCGGCGATCAGCTCGTCGTAGGCCGCCTGCACATCGACCTCCGGGGGGGCACTCTCCGGCGGCGCGGCGGCGCCCCCGACAGACGGCGGCGGCGCCAAAGACACCTGCGCGGCCTTGATG
>JAIRML010000089.1 GCA_031258665.1 Oscillospiraceae bacterium
CTGCGACGCCGCGTCGTACCCCAGGTAGGTGACGCCTTCCGCCTCGGCGGCGGCCTGTGTGCCCTCCCGAACCAGCGCGGGGTCCCGGGTCGGGACAGACACGGTGGCGCTGGTGTTGGCCGGCACGGTGAAGTCGTAGGTGAAGCCGCCGGTGTCCTGATCCCATGTCCAGGCGCTTTCGATGCGGCCCGACACGGAGTCGTAGCGGCCGCGGGCGTAGGTGAGTGTCCCCCCGTACTGCGGATCCAGGACAAAGTGCCGGAACCCGGGCGCCGCCTCGTCGCGCCGGATGCCCAAGACGCCCGACATCATCCACTCGCCGACGGAACCGAAGGCGTAGTGGTTGAAGGAATTCATCCCCGCCGATCCGAAGCCGTTCGCGACGGTGTAGGAATTCCAGCGCTCCCACGTGGTGGTGGCGCCCTGGTTGATGCTGTAGATCCAAGAGGGGTACTCCTCCTGCTCCAACAGCCGGAAGGCCGCCTCCGGCTGGCCGTTTTGCGACAGCGCGGGCGTCAGGTAGCTGACGCCGATGAACCCGGAGGTCAGCTTCCACCCGTGGGCGCGGACATTTTCCATCAGCGTCTCGGCCAGGAAAGCGTTGTCGGCCTCCTCGGAGAGTCCGAAATAGATGAGCATCGCGTATGGTGTCTGGCTGGTCGCCTTCAGCGTGCCGTCCGCGTTGCGGAACGCGGCCGTAAAGGCGTTTACGATGTTCTGCGTGACGGCGTCGTATTGGTCCGCGACCTCCGTCTCACCGATGACACGGGCCATCTTGGCAAAAAGCTTGTTCGAATACGCCGAAAACAGCGTGTTGGTCATGTCTTGGGGCGACCCCTCCACCGCGAGCCAGTCGCCGTAGTTGTTGTCGCGCCCGGTGTAACGGTTGCGGATGTAGCCGCTGCTTCGCTCGGGCGCGTTGAGGAAGTCGCACCAAGCCTTCATCGAGTCGAAGCTGTCGCGGATGATCTGCTCGTCGCCGTATTGCTGATACATCTGCCACGGGACGATGACAGCCCCGTCGCCCCAGGCATTCGACCACTGCGTAAAGCCGGATGTGCGCACGGCCGGGATCAACACGGGCACCAACCCCTTGTGGGCCCCTTCCGTCTCCTCGTTCATCTGGTAGGCGCGCAGGTCACGCAGCCACTTGGCGTAGAACCGGTCGGAATTGGCCAGGTAGACGCCCGTGCCGGCAAAGATCTGGGTGTCGCCGGTGTAGCCCAAGCGCTCGTCGCGGTTCGGGCAGTCGGTGGGGATGGAGACGAAGTTGCCGCGCATGCCCCAGACGATATTTGCGTAGAGCTGGTTTACCTTGGGGTTGGATGTCTCAAACGCACTGGTCAGCGTGTTGTCGGAACTGATGGCAATGGCCGTGACGTCCTCCGGCGGGATGGCCTCGTCCACACCGGTGATCTCGATGTACCGAAACCCGTGGAAGGTAAAACGCGGCGTGTAGGTCTCACCCGCCGGGTCACCCTTTAAGATGTAGTAGTCGAAAGCGACCGGCACCTGCTGGTCGCGCAGGTTGGCCCGGTAGATGGTGCCGACAGGGCCGTCACCGCCCTTCACAGCCGCCTCTCCGGGATTTTTGTAGGCGGTGGAGGTGTTCAGCATCTCGCCGTGCCGGATCGTGATCCGGGTGCCCGCGGCGCCCTTCACTTTGATGGTGACAAACCCGGCGATATTTTGACCGAAGTCGTAGGTGTATTGGCCGGGGACGGGTTCGGTCAGAACAGGCGTTTCAAACCGCTCCACCTCGCGCACGGGCGGCCCGATCTGCGGCACGATGTCCACCGTGGCGGGCAGCGGCGCATGGATCCCGGCGGGCGCCCAGCCGGCCGCGTCGTACCCGGCCGTGTCCCAGCCGGCGCAGTCGTAGCGCGCGTCGTATGTCTCCCCCGCGTAGTTTTCGGCGTACAGGATCGGCCCGGGGTGGTATTGCCAGCTCTCGTCGGTCACAACGGTCTGTACCGTGCCGTCCTCGTAGGTGACGATCAGTTTACCCAGCAGCGACTGGGTGTTTCCGTACATGTTGTAGCCATAGAGCTGGTGCGGGCCGGAATACCAACCCATACCCAGCATGCCGCCGATGGCGTTGCCGCCGGGCCTCAGCATGTCGGTGACATCGTAGGTCTGGTACATGATGGTGTAGTAGTAGTCCGTCCAGCCGGGCGCCAAGTAGACATCGCCCACCTTCTCCCCGTTGAGCGAGAACTCATAGTACCCCCGGGCCGTGGCGTAGAGGCGGGCGCTCCTTACGGGTTTGTCCACGGTGAACTCCTTGCGGAACAGGGGCTCTCCGCCCTCCGGGTCCACGATGTTGTGGCTGCCCGTAAAGGTCTCTCCGCCCACGCGGTAGACGCCGCTCTGTGCCGTGCCGTGGGTGCCGAACATCCCGGTGGGGGCGCTGTCGAATGTCTCCACATAGAGGAGCCGGCTGTCGCCGCCGGTGTTGTCCCAAATCGCAATGTTGTCATACTCGGTGGTCTCTTCGTTGTTGCTGTCGTGGATCTGGCGAAATCCAATTTTTCCCAATTTCCAGCTGCCGGCGACGCTTCTTCTGTCGTCGATGACCGTCAGCGCCCCATCCACCGGTCCCACGGAGGTGGTGATCACGGCGCCGTTCTGGCCCTCACTCACAACGATCCGGCAGCGGTACCAGGCGTGTTTGCCCTCCTCGTTGTCGGGGATCACCTGGTCGATCTTGATCTCCGCCAGCGAGGCGCCGCCCGGGTTCCAGCGGTGGGGGCGGAAATAGGGCGTGCCGCCGTAGGGGCGCTCTTTCGCGTTGATGTTGAACTGCCACATAAGGTAGTTGTTTCCGGTTGAGGCAAAGATCAGGCCGCCGCCGTCCTTGATCATCCGGAAATCGTACTCGATCGTGTAATCCGCGACGTCTGGGTTTGCGGCGGGCTTCGTGAGCCAGAGGGCGCCGTCCCACGCGTCGATCTTGGGGTTCATGAGACCCGTCTCAAACCAGGCCGTTTCGCTGACGGCGGTCCCGATGTTCGTCTGCGCGGTCACGCGCCAGTAGTACCGCGTGGCGGGTTCCAGGTCCGCGCCGCCGTAAGGGATGTTCAATGTGTTGTCGGAGACCTCGTCCGCCGCCCACACGACGGCGCCGTCGGGCGCGCCCTTTGTCACTGTAATCTGATACCGCTGCTGTTTGACGCCCCGGGCATCGGAGGCCAGCGCCCAGCCCAGGCGGGGGCGGGTCTCATCCAGTCCCAGCGGGTTCGTCTCGTACTCCGTCTGGAGTTCCGTCACACGCACCGCCGCCGTGAGAGCCCCGGCGGTACCCAGGGTAACTCCGGCCGGCAACAGAGCGATCAGCCACACCAGCGCCAGCGCCAAAGCCCGCGCGGCCCGCCATAGGCCCGGCCGTCCTCTTCCCTTTTTCCCCGCATTAGCTGCCTGTGTCCGTTTCATGGCAAATATCCCCTTCCCTTGAAATCATATGTCTGACCTGTAGTCACACAGTTCACGCCACGCTCACTGTGACAAGGTGGGCAGCGCCGCCGAATTCCTCCGCCACGCGCACCATGACGAGCGCCGTACCGGCCTTCTTGCCGGTGACCGTCCAGGCGCCGCCCGCCTGCTCCACCGCCGCGACGGCGGGGTTCGAGGACATCACGGCGTACGCCCCCTCCGGCAAGTCCTCCACATCCAGGTTCAGCGGCGCCTTCCCCTTGATGCGCAGGGAGATGCGCGCCGACGAGTGCGCCCGCACCGCAGCCGGGACCGGCGCGGACTTTGCGACGCCGCCCAGCGTCACGTGGTAATGATGTCCGCCCCGCCACGGCAGGTCCTCCGTCACCGGAGCCGGCAGCGTGATGTCGAGCGCGCCGGTCTCATCCGCGGTGACAGCTGCGCTGTAGTCGTGGGCCTGCGCCGTCGGCACATAGTCACCGGCAGTCAGCAGCGCGAGGGTCGCTCCGGGCGCGAAGCCCTCCCCGGTCACCCGGACCGTCTTTTGCGCCCTGTCAAGATGAATCTCGAAGGCGCACTCGTCGTAGATCTGGATCCCATAGGTCCCGGAACCGAGCTCCACGGTGAGAAAACGGCCGTCGCTCACGGCGGGGGTCTTGACGCCGTTGATCACGAGCGCCTCCCGCGCCGGGTCGTCGGTGGGGATCGAGACGCGCGCCCGGGCGTTGGCCGGGATCGTGATGTTCGCCGCGAACGCCGAGGGGACCGCCCCCGCGTCGAAAGAGGCGTAGATCGGTCCTTTGACCGAGGGGCTCTTGATCTCGGCCGTCCGCAGTTCAGCCCCCGGCTGGAGTTTGATCTGGAAGAGATCGAAGCCCGGACTGAGCGGCTTGATGCCAAAGATGCCCTGGGTGATGAGCGCGCCCGGTGTGCCGCCCCAAGGGTGCGAATAAGTCATGTTGTTCTTTAGCTGCGGGCTCCAGGCCTCGGTGGTGATCGTGGCCTGCTGGGTCTCCAGCATCTGGGCCCAGGAGCGCACAACGGAGGGGTCATCCTCCAGCATAATCTCGCCGGCGAGGTCCCCCGCACCCGCGTCATAGAGGCCGCGCAGCACGAAGTACGCGCCGTACACACTCGTGCGGAGATACCCGCCGCGGTAAGCCCGGGCCGCCGCGGTGTCCTCGTTTTGCGCCTTGTAGGACCGCAGGAAGGCCACCATCTTGTCGGCCATGGCCTGGTCGGTGTAGACCCCGTAAGCCAGGGCGTAGGCCGTGGCGTGCTGGGCCGTGTGGGTCGTATGGCTGCCGTCTACGCGGCATGAATCCCAAAACGCGCCGGTCTCCGGGTTGTAGAGTTTTTCGATCAAGCTGGCCTTGATGGCGTCGGCCTTGTCCTGATACCAGGCGGCCTCATCCGCACGGCCGAGGAGCGCGGCGATCTTTGCCATGTCGCCGTAAGCGCCATAGGCCACGGCGTTGTAGACGGTGGTGAAAGAGCCCACCGTGGTGTTCAGCGCCTGCCGGGCGCCCGCGCCGTCGCGGATGTAATCGTCCTGCTCATCCGCCGGCCAGTCGACAATGGCGCCGCCGGACTGGGCCGAGCGATTGTCGCGGCAGAGGTTCACAGTCGTGTTGAAACCGGACTGGTAATTGACCTCTCCGCCGTAAGAGGTGGGCAGCTTGCGGTCCAGCAGCGCGTAATATTTCTCGATGTTTGCCCTGTCTCCGGTGTACAGGTAGTCCGCCCAGGCCATCTCAACGGAGAACAGCCGGTACTCCGGCGGCCAGGTGGGCCAATCCATCAGGTACTGGTTTGTGTGTCTGGCCAGGGCGTAGTTGTCCGAAAAGGCATAGCTGCCATATTGGTTTAAGATGAGGTCGCCCTCGTACGCCCGGCGCTCGCGGGAGTAGGAGTCCGTGTATTGGTCCTGGTTCGTGGCCTTGATGGAATATTTGACCAACTCCACCAGCCGGTTGAAAAACTCGTTGTCGCCGGAGCGGAGGTAGGAGGCGTCGTCGTCGAAGGCCTGGCGGACATGAAGGCCCGTCACCATGTCCGTCGTGATCTCGATGGGTGCGTCGACAAACTGGATCCACCGGTAGTTGTACATCAGCATCGAGGGCAGGACATTCAGCCCGGGGGCAATGGTCCACGTCATGTTGTAGTTGGGGTTGTCGCGCCAGCCGTCGTAGCGCACGGTGCCGACGGGCCCGCTTGTGGAACTGTCTGGGTTCGGGTCCGTGGCCTTGATCAGTGACTCGCCGGGCTGGACGACGAGGGTGAAGGGGCTGCCCGTTGTGTTGTCGATTGTGAGGCGGATGCCGCCCACGATGCCCTTGCCCAAATCCAGCACCTGGTATTCATGGCCGTCGGCGTTCACCACCGCGCGGCTCACGGCGGGCATGTCGAAGCGCAGGATGTTTTCGGCGGTGTACGGGGCCAAGATCCGCGAGGAGGCATCGATTGGCCCTTTGTCGCCCGGCACGCGCCAGGAGTCGTCTTCGACAAAGCCCACATCGTTCCAGCCGTCCGGATAGTAGAGTCCGTTCATCTCTTCGAGCGCCTGGGTCACATAGCCGCCGTTTGTAAAGGAACTGTTGTCGCCAAAGGCGCCGGTGCCGTCCTTGGCCCGCCACTGGGTCCTGTCGCGCGCGGAATTGACAAGTACCTCTTTGGCGCCGTCCTCATAGAAGACCGTGAGCTGGAACAAGACGGACTTTCCGGAACGGGAATAATTGGAGGCGGCCATGACATTCTCGCCGGCCTGTAAAAGGTCTGTGACATCAAAACTGTTGTAATAATATAGGTTCGGCGCGGTGGTGTTGAGGCCGCCGCTCATGTTGTACTTGTGTACGCGGGCCGGGCCGACGCCCACCGACCGACCGTTCATGTACAGGTCGTAGATGTAAGAGAGACTGTCGCCGCTGGTCCCGCTCTCCACCATGTACGCCCCGCCGCTGACAATGGCTTTGCGGATGTTCGCCGTACCGGCCAGCTGGAACGTGTGGCGCAGGAAGATGAAGTTGTTCTTTTCGGGGGGCGTCGTGCTGGGGTTTAACACAGCCCGGGACCCTGTCCCCACATTCAGCCGGCCGCTGCCGATCGTGCAGCTCGATCCGAACTGGTTGGGTACCGCGGCCGTGAAATCGTTTTCGTAGAGGATGCTGCCATCGACGCTGCTGCGGACCACGACGTTGTCCACATAGCCCCGCTCACTGTTGCCGGTGCGGTAGCCGACGCTGCCGGCCGCGACGCGCTGCGCCGCCGCCGTGTATGCGCGCTCGCCCGCCAGCGTGTAGTTGTCCTCCCCGTTGTCCGGCGTGTCGTCGACGTAGGCCGCGATGCGCACGGGGTCGGCGCCGGTCACCTGGATCTTGACCCGGACGGTCTTATTGGCCGCCAATGTCCCGGCGGGCAGGGAGATGGCCGACCCTTCGACGGCCATTGCGCTGTTGTTCCCCAGGTGCGGCACAACCGTGTTGTTGTCGGCGCGAAACTGCCACATATAGGCGTGGGTGTCGTCCGCGGCCCGGAAGTAGACGCCCAGCGCCACCGCCGTGATCGTGATGTCCTGTTCGACCGTGTAGTCCGTCCACGACAGCGCCGGGTTGCTTACATC
>JAIRML010000110.1 GCA_031258665.1 Oscillospiraceae bacterium
AGCGCTTTAGTACCTTATTGCCGATTCGCGGAAATAAAAAACGATAATTTTGGGTTGGGGGCTGCATGGCAGCCCACGTTAGCACCTTGCTGCCGCTTCGCGGCAGCAAGAAACAAGAATCTGGGCTGTGGACTGCGGACGCAGCCCACGTTGGAAATTTGGGAGGTATCGCGGATGCTGGAACCGTCGCTGAATCAATTGATGCAGCAAATCGACACACGCTATCTGCTTGTCAATGTCACGGCCACACGCGCGCGGGAGATTGCCGAGGAGGCCGAACGGCAGGGAGTCCAACTGAACGAAAAGCCGGTCAAACTGGCCATCGAGGAGATCGCCGAAGGGCGGCTGACCGCCCGCGCGCTGCATTCTAAAGGCCTTTCATGAGCGACGGGAGCGGCGCGCGGTACGCAAAAGTGGCTGTGGCCGACGCCGTGTTTGCCATCGACCGCCCATATGATTACGCGGTGCCGGAGGTCATGCGCGCGGACATCGCGCCGGGCTGCCGGGTGCTTGTGCCATTTGGGCGGGGCAACCGGCGCAGCGAGGGGTTTGTGCTGGCGCTGGCCGGCGAGAGCCGGGTGGAGAGAACAAAGCCTGTCGCCGCGCTCCTGGACCGCGCGCCCGTGTTGGACGGAGAAGCCATACGGCTGGCCCTGTGGATGCGGGAACGCTGTGTCTGTACTTGCTATGAGGCCGCGCGCGCCATGCTCCCGGCGGGGCTGTGGCACGCGTTCGTTGAGACAGTGACGCTGACCCCGGGCATCGACCGGGCGGAGGCGCAGGCTCTTTTGGCCCAGTCACCGAAGGCGGCGCGGTTGCTGGACGCGCTGTACGGCGCGCCGGAGGGGCGTTTGCCCGTGTGCGACGCCGAGGAACTGCTGGGCGGCTCGTCCGCATTGCGCGACGCGCTCCGTACGTTGGCCGGCAAGGGTCTGGCCGAGGGGCGGACGGTGACGCGCCGCCGCGTGGGCGACAAAACCGTGCGGGGCGTCCGCCTTGCTGTTCCGGTGGAAGACGCGCGCGCGCTGGCCGCCGCCCGGGCGGCGCGCGCCCCCATGCAGACAGCGGTACTCACGCTGCTCTGCGAGGCCGAGACAGTGCCGGCCCACGAGATCAGCTACCTGACGGGCGCGCGGCCCGCCATGCTCACACAGCTTGCGCGCCGAGGTCTCGTGACGTTTGAGGAGCGGGAGGTGTATCGCCGCCCGGCGGGCGCCGTCCGGGAGCAGGCGGCGCCTGTGGTTTTGAACGACGGGCAGCGGGCGGTCTTGGCGCGCCTCGCCGCGCTGACGGACGCAGGCCGACCGGCCTGCGCGTTGCTCTTCGGCGTGACAGGCAGCGGGAAAACGCTGGTCTATCTCGAACTGATCCGGCATATAGGCAAACAGGGCGGGCAGTCCATTGTCATGGTGCCGGAGATCGTGTTGACGCCCCAGCTCATGGAGACTTTTTCCCGCGCGTTTGGCGAGCGTGTGGCCTTGCTGCACAGCGGGCTCTCGCTGGGCGAACGGTACGACGAGTGGAAGCGCATTCGCGCGGGCGGCGTCGATGTGGTGCTCGGCACCCGTTCGGCGGTCTTTGCCCCGCTGACGCGTTTGAAGCTCATTGTCATGGACGAGGAGCAGGAACACAGCTACAAATCAGAAAACGTGCCGCGCTACCACGCCCGCGACATCGCCAAGTACCGTTGCGCCCGGTCCGGCGGCCTGCTGCTGCTCGGTAGTGCCACGCCGTCTGTGGAGAGCATGTTCTTTGCCCGCAGTGGGCGGTATGTATTTTTGGAGATGCCGGCGCGCTACAATGCGCGCGCGCTGCCGCGGGTGCTGATGGCCGATCTGCGGCAGGAACTCAGGGAGGGCAACGCCGGCGCCCTCAGCGCTGTGCTTTGCGCGGAGATCGAAAAAAATCTCGCGGCCGGACAGCAGAGCATCCTCTTTCTCAACCGGCGGGGTTACAACCGCCTACTGCTCTGCGAAAGCTGCGGGGTGGCGCGCGGCTGCCCGCGGTGCAGCGTCACGCTGACCTTCCACGCGGCGAACGACCGGTTGATGTGCCACCGCTGCGGCCACTCGGAAAAGCGCCCCGACGTCTGCCCCGACTGCGCCGGCGCGCTCCGGCCCGTGGGGACCGGCACGCAGAAAGTGGAGGAGGAGCTGCACGCCCTCTTCCCCGGCGTGGGGGTGCTGCGGATGGACGCCGACACCACCGCCGGGCAGGGTGCGCACGCGAAGTTGCTGGCGCGCTTTCGAGAGGAGCGAATCCCTCTGCTCATCGGGACACAGATGGTGACGAAGGGGCTGGACTTCGAAAATGTCACCCTGGTCGGCGTGCTGGACGCGGATATGGCGCTCCACACCGGGGAGTTTCGCGCCCACGAGCGGGCGTTTTCGCTGATCACACAGGTGGTGGGCCGCGCCGGGCGCGGCGAGAAGCCGGGGCGCGCGGTCATCCAAACCTTCGCGCCGGACCACCCCGTACTCACGGCGGCGGCGGCGCAGGACTACGAGGCTTTTTACCGCGACGAGATCGCCCTGCGGCAGGCCACGGGCCTTCCTCCGTTTTACGACATTGTCACGCTGGTCTTTTCGGGAGCGGACCCGGAGCGGGTGCAGCACGCCTGTCTGCGGCTGCGCCGGGCGGTCGAACGGACCGGACGGCGCTTTTTCACGCAGATTCTGGGCCCCGCGCCGGCGCCCGTCTGGAAGCTGAACAACCGCTACCGCTACCACCTGACGCTGACAGGCCACTATGACAAAGCGGCCCGCGCCCATGTGGGCGGACTGCTCACGGTGTTTAAAGAGGACGGCCAAAACCGCGGCCTTCATCTCTATGCCGATTTGAACGCGTATTAGTTTTTTGTTGCCGCGAAGCGGCAACAAAAAACTAGAATTTTGGGTTGCGGGTTGCGGAGGCAACCCACGTTGGTTTTTTGTTGCCACGATGGGTATCATGATGGGTGTGAGGAGGGGGTGCCGCCATGGCCTTGCGGCAGATTCTGACACGCGGGGACGAGACGCTGCAAAAAATGTCCCGCCCTGTCACGAAGTTTGACAAACGGCTGCACACGCTGCTGGACGATATGTTGGAGACTCTCCGCGACGCCCGCGGGGCCGGCCTGGCGGCGCCCCAGATCGGTGTGCTGCGCCGTGTGGTGGTGATCGAAGTGGAGGAGGACGCGCCTGTCGAGCTCGTGAACCCCGAGATCGTTCGGGAGGAAGGGGAACAGGAGGGGCCGGAGGGCTGTCTCAGCATACCCGGCCTCTACGGGATCGTAAAGCGTCCGATGGCCGTGACCGTGCGGGCGCAGGACCGCCACGGGCAAACGATCACGGTGACGGGGGAGAACATGTTGGCGCGGGCTTTTTGTCATGAGGTCGACCATCTGAACGGGCGGCTGTTTACGGAGCTCGCCACCGAATACCTGGATCCGGACCAACCGCCGGCGCCGGAAAGCGAGGAGGATCCGGTGTGAAACTTGTCTTTATGGGAACCCCGGCCTTCGCCGTGCCGCCGCTGCGGGCGCTGCTGGCGGATGGTCACCGGGTGGCGGGCGTGTTCACCCAGCCGGACAGGCCGCGCGGGCGCGGGTACGCCGTCGCGTTCTCCCCGGTCAAGGCGCTGGCGCTGACCCATGACATACCGGTCTTTCAGCCCGAGACATTCCGGGGCGGCGCGGCGGCGGAGACGCTGCGTACGCTGGCGCCGGACCTGATTGCGGTGG
>JAIRML010000160.1 GCA_031258665.1 Oscillospiraceae bacterium
CTCCAGCGCGTCCGGTGTGTGCGCATAGTCGATGACGACGGTGACACCTTCGGGCCCCGGCACCACTTCCATGCGCCCGCGCACCGGCGGAATCTCTCGTGTCGCCGCCGCGATGTCCCGCAGCGCAACGCCTTCCATCAGCGCGCATGCCACGGCGGCCAGCGCGTTGTAGACGGAGAAAAGGCCCGGCGTCGCCCACTCGATCCGGGCGATGCCGGACGTGGTCACGACTTCGAATTCGACCCGATTGGCCTTGAAACGGATGTTTTTGGCCACCACATCCGCTTCATCGCGCTGCGTCGAATAGGTGATGGAATTGAGAGAGCTGTCCTCCGCCAGGCGCCGACCGTAAGGATCGTCCAGGTTCAGTACGGCGGCGTCGGACTGCTGAAAGAGAAGCGCCTTGGCACGAAAATAGTCCTCCATGTCGCGGTGGTAGTCCATGTGGTCCTGTGTGAGATTGGTGAACAGTGCCTCCCGGAACTCGACGCCGTCCACGCGGCGCTGGGAGAGTGCGTGGGATGAGACCTCCATCACGCAATGCGTGCAGCCCGCCTCGACCATCTGGGCCAGCAGCGCCTGCAATGTCAGGATATCGGGCGTCGTGCGCTCGGAGGGCAGGGGCGTACCGCCAATCCAGTTGCCGTTGGTGCCGATGAGGCCCACTCGGAAGCCGCCGACCCGCGCCAAAATGCCTCTGACGATGTGGGTGACAGTTGTCTTGCCGTTGGTGCCCGTGACCCCGATCATCCGCAGGCGGTCGGACGGGTGGCCGTAAAAGCGCGCGGCCATCGCCGACATGGCGGCGCGCAGGTCCGGTACCCGCACAAACGGCAGCGCGGCGTCTGTCTCCGCCTCTGTCACGACGGCTGCCGCCCCGGCGGCCAGCGCCTGCGGGATATAGGCCGCCCCGTCCTCCCGGGCGCCGGGCACGGCGAAAAACAGATCCCCCGCCGACACCTGCCGGGAGTCGAGGCGCAGCCCCTTTATCTCCAGGTCGGGGTCAATCCCCAGGGAGACGGGTGTGATCCCCGTCAGCAGATCTACCAGTTTCATGTGCGCCCCCTCGCCCCCTTTTCAATCTCTCAGGCTCGTATCGAAGAATTCCACTTCGACAGTCGTGCCGGGGGGCACCTGTGTGCCGGCCGCCACACTCTGGCTGGCCGCCACGATCGCGCCGCCGTCGGCGGCGGTGGCGCCCATGGCCCGCATATAGAACCCCGCGTTCACCAAGGTCCGGTTGGCCTGTTCGGCCGTCATTCCGACCACATCCGGCACAGTCGCACTCTCCGGCGGACGCGCGTCGCCCAGATAGAGGACGATCTCAGCCGTGCCCGGCACCTGCGCGCCGGCCGCCGGCACCTGTGCAGACACCGTGTCGCCCTGGCCCTTCACCATGTACTGGATCTTCCGGTCCTTCAAAAGCTGTTCCGCCTCCGCCACCGGAAGCCCGCTCACCGTCGGCACGGTGATCTCCGGTGTGGCCTCCTCCTGCGTGTACTGCGGCGCGACCCCGATGTAGGGCAGGATGTCGGCCATGATGCGGCCCACCACGGGCGCCGCCATGCCGCCGCCGGTGCGGAGATTCGGCGGGCCGTACATCGGCTCGTCGAGGAGGACCAGTACAGCCACCTGCGGGTCGTCGGCCGGGGCAAAGCCCACGAACGAGGCGACATATTGGCCCGGCATGTACTCGTGTGTCACAGGGTCGCGCTTTTGGGATGTGCCGGTCTTGCCGGCGATGCGATAGCCCGTGACATAGGCATTTCGGCCGGTACCCACTCTGACAACGGATTCCAGGATCTCGCGCAGTGTCCGGGAGGTTTCGCCGGAGATCACCTGTCGGACCACCTCGGGCTGGATGCTCCGAACCACACGGCCCTGGTCATCCACCAGTTCCCGGACAATGTGCGGTTTCATCAGGCTGCCGCCGTTGGCCACCGCTGACACCGCTGTGACGAGTTGGATCGGCGTGATGTTGAAGGTCTGGCCGAAGGCGTAGGTCGACAGCGCGACCGTATCCTCGTGGAAGGCGTCCTGCGAGTGGAACACGCTGCCCGATTCGCCGGGCAGGTCGACGCCGGTCTTCTCCGTGAAGCCAAAGGCTCGAAAATAGTCATAAAACCGTGTCTGCCCGACCCGCTGCGCCACTGTGATGAACACCGGATTGCAGGAATTCTGCACGCCCTGTACAAAAGTCTGCTCGCCGTGACCAGCCAGTTTGTGGCAGTGAATGGGCTTGTTCCAGCCGGGCGCCATGATCGAACCCGTGCAAAAGAAGGTGTCGTCGAGAGAGACGGCCTTCTCTTCCAGCGCCACCGCCGCCGTGATGATCTTAAAGGTGGAACCGGGCTCATAGGTGTCGTTTACAATCTTGTTGCGCCACTGCGCGAGGAGCGCATCCTTCAGCAGCGCGCTCCGCTCTTCGCCCTCAAGACCCAAGAGCGCGTCGAGGGCGTCGGGGTCCGTCAGTGTCCGGGGTTCATTTGGGTCATATCCGTACCGGGTGTCCATCGCCAGGATCTCCCCGGTCTTCACATCCATGACGATGCCGGCCGCCCTGTTGCGCACGTCGTTTTCTACCAGGGCCGTCTGCAGATGGTTCTCCAAAAAATGTTGTATCGTCTCGTCCAGGGTGAGGACAACGCCCAGACCGTCCTGTGCGTCGTAGTGCTTCTCGTACTGGAAGGGCATGATGCGCGCCTTGCCGTCCCGCGCGGCCACCACCCGTCCCGGCGTTCCTTTCAGGCTCTCATCATAAATGGCCTCCACACCGTCCAGGCCCTGGTTGTCGTCGCCGACAAAACCGAGGACATGGGAGGCAAAGTTGCCATTTGGGTAGTAGCGTTTGGAATCCGGCGTCACATATACAATTCCCTGGAGCTTGTTGTCCGAGATGAAAGTCCGCACCCGGTCGGCCAGGTCCTTCTCGATCTTTTTGCGGATCTCCTCATATTGGCGTTCTTTTTTCTGTGTTTTCTCGTATATGGCGTCGTATGCCACATCCAAAATTTCCGAAAGCCCGCGCGCGACGAGCTGCGCCTGCTCTTCGGTCTCGATGTCCTGCGGAGAGATGAATACGGTGTCCACCCCGGCGCACACGGCCAGCGTCTTGTAGTTGCGGTCGAAGATGGTCCCGCGCAGCGGCGAGATCACCGTGTTTCTTGTCTGTTGTTCCACCGCCATCCGCTCATATTTGTTGTGGTTTACGATTTGGATGTCGTAAAGCTTCATTCCGAGCGGCACAAAGAGACCGACGCCGCAGAGGGCCATCAGCACGAAGGTGCGAAAGAGCACCGTGCGGTTTGCGCGGCGAGACGCCGGCATTTGGTTTGACGCTTTTGGCATTGACACCTTCGAACCCCCTCGACCGGACTTCGGCATGTGAGTGCCCGCGCGGGGCGCGCGTGCAATACACGAAGGAGGAGCGTATCTGTTCCCCCACTCCTCCCACTCTCTGTAGTACCTGATTGCCGCTTCGCGGCAACAAGAAACAAGAATTTGGGTTGTGGGCTGCCCCTGCAGCCCACGTTGGTACCTGATTGCCGCTTCGCGGCAATAAAAAGCAAGAATTTGGGTTGTGGGCTGCAGGGGCAGCCCACTATTAGTATAGACCGGGCGCCCGCGGGTATGCCCCCAAAAGCGGCAGCACACGCAAAGGGCGGCAAAAAGGCTCAGCCGCCAAACAGGTCGCGCCAGAAATCACCGGTATTTTTTAGCACGACGGCGCGGTCGCCGTCGGACAGGTCGATGTAGATCACCTGGTCGCGCGTGGGCTTGGTCATCCCGAGTTCCTCTGTGGCGATCCGTCCGATCTCCGCCAGATCGACCTTGCCGTCACCCAGTTTTTTTAGGAGAGACTCCTCCTGTTTCAGCGTCGAGATCTCTCTGGACAGCGCGCCGCTTTCTGCGGACAGCTCCGCGAGACGCACATGGGAGTGGACGACAGTGAACATGGAGGCGGCAAATGTCGCAAAGCCCAACAACATCCACCCGGACACGTGGATCTTCTCCTTGGCCCGCGACTGCGCGCGCACCTTGGCGGCCGACTGTTCCAGAATGTCCTGCGCCACGGCCTCGCGCACACGGCGCCGGTTGTCGAAACGGGAGAGATCCCGCGCCACTTTCACGGCCTGCGCGCTCATAGGAAACACCTCCTGGCCGAAGATAGGGAAAATAGCACATTATTGCCGCTTCACGGCAACAAGAAACGAGACTTTGGGTTGCGGGTTGCAGGTTGTGGGTGCAACCCACATGGGGGATTATAATTTTTCCGCAGCCCGCAGTTTGGCGCTGCGGGCGCGTCGGTTTTCCGCCAATTCCGTGGGGTCGGCTGTGAGCGGCCGCCGCGTGAGCAGCCGCAGCGCGGGGGTGCGCCCGCAGACGCACACCGGCAGGTCCTTCGGGCAGACGCAGCCGCGCGCGGCTGCGGCCAGAGTGACTTTGACAATTCTGTCTTCCAAAGAATGGAAACTAAGCACCACCAGCCGTCCGCCGGAGTGCAGCGCGTCGATGGCGGACGCGAGGCCCTGCGCCAGCCCCCCAAGCTCATCGTTCACCGCGATCCGTATAGCCTGAAAACTCCGCTTGGCGGGGTGCCCCGGCCGGCGGCGGGATTTGGCCGGCAGCGCCTGCGCGATGATGTCGGCCAACTGCCCCGTGGTTTCTATGGGTACTCTCG
>JAIRML010000219.1 GCA_031258665.1 Oscillospiraceae bacterium
CACCGTGGAACGGCTGCCCACATTGTCGGACAGATCGGCGAAGAGCATCATGAGGTCGGACATGATCTTGGCGCCCAGGCTCACCGCGTCCCGCGCCGTGATCGTACCGTCTGTCCAGACCTCCAACGTGAGCATGTCGAAGTCCGTCATGTGGCCCACGCGCGTGTTGCCCACCGTGTAGTTCACTTTGAGCACCGGCGTATAAATCGAGTCGATTGGGATCAGTCCGATCACCGATTGGGCGGGTTTGTTGCGCTCGGCGGACACATATCCGCGGCCCCGCGCCAGTGTGAGTTCCATCTCCAGGCTGGCGTCCGGCCCCAGCGTGGCGATGTGAAGTTCCGGGTTTAAGATCTCCACTTCGCCGTCGCTCTTGATGTCGCCCGCGCGCACCACACCTTCCCCGTGCGCCTCAATATAGATTGTCTTGGGCGTGGGGCTGTGCAGACGCGCCGTGATGCCCTTGATATTGAGCACGATCTCGGTCACGTCCTCCTTGACGCCCGGGATGGTGGAAAATTCATGCTGTACGCCGGCGATCTTCACCGTGGTCACCGCCGTACCGGACAGGGACGAGAGCAGGATGCGCCGCAGCGAATTGCCCAATGTCGTCCCATAGCCGCGCTCCAAAGGTTCCACAATGAACTTGCCGTACGACGGATCATCCTGGTTTTCCATGCATTCGATGCGCGGCTTTTCAATTTCTATCATGAAGCATATAACCCTCCTTTAGCCAGACAACGGAGCGGCCGGACGGCCACACAAAGCGATTCGGCTCTCGCAGCCTCCACGGGCCCCTTACTTGGAATACAACTCGACAATGAGATGTTCTTCCACGGGAAGGTCAATGTCATCGCGCTCCGGCACGCCAATGACCTTGGCGGTGAAGGCGTCCCTGTCGAAGTCCAGCCACTTGGGCGGCACGCGCGAGGCGTTGTTCTCAAGCGAGACCTTGATCTTGTCGATGTCGCGGCTCCGGGCGCGAAGCGCCACCACATCGCCCTCCTTGATGAGGGCGGAGGGGATATTTACCTTGTGACCGTTCACCTCGAAATGCCCGTGGCCCACAAGCTGGCGCGCCTCGGGGCGCGACATGGCAAACCCCAGCCGATAGACCACATTGTCCATGCGGGATTCCAAAATCCGCAGCAGGTTTTCGCCCGTGACGCCCTTGGCCTTGGCCGCCATGTCAAAATACTTCTCAAACTGGCTCTCCAGCACGCCGTAATAGCGGCGCGTCTTCTGCTTCTCGCGGAGCTGCAAACCATATTCGGAATTTTTCTTGCGGCCCTGCCCATGCTGTCCGGGCGGATAGGCGCGGCGCACAATGCTGCATTTATCGGAATAACAGCGGTCGCCTTTCAAAAAGAGCTTCTGCCCCTCGCGGCGGCATTGGCGACAAACCGCGTCCACATATCTTGCCATACGTCTCTCCTCCTGCCTTTACACGCGCCGTCTCTTGGGCGGACGGCAGCCATTGTGGGGGATAGGGGTCACGTCTTTGATCAGGCTGACCTCAAGCCCCGCGGCCTGCAGCGCGCGGATCGCCGCCTCGCGGCCCGAACCCGGCCCTTTGACGTACACCTCAACGGTCTTCAGCCCGTGCTCCATCGCCGCGCGCGCGGCGGTCTCCGCCGCCATCTGCGCCGCATACGGCGTCGACTTGCGGGAGCCGCGGAAGTTGAGCGACCCGGACGAACACCACGAGAGGGCGTTGCCCGACAGATCTGTGAGCGTCACCATCGTGTTGTTGAAGGAGGAGCGGATATGCGCCGCGCCTTTCTCAATGTTTTTTCTTTCGCGGCGTTTGCGCGAAACCGCGCGTTTTGCCTTCGGTGCTGCCATATCTCTTCCTCCTTACTTCTTCTTGTTGGCGATCGTGCGCTTCGGACCCTTGCGGGTGCGCGCGTTGGTCTTCGAACGTTGCCCACGCACCGGCAAGCCCCTGCGGTGACGCAGACCCCGGTAGCTCCCGATCTCAATGAGACGCTTGATGTCCATCGCCACGTCGCGGCGCAAATCGCCCTCCACGTTGTACTCTTTTTCGATGACCTCGCGCAGACGCGCGGTCTCTTCCTCGGTGAGGTTCTTGACACGGGTCTCTGGGGGCACACCCGTCGTCTTTAAGATCCCGCTGGCCGTCTTGCGCCCGATGCCGAAAATGTGCGTGAGTCCGATATCGATCCGTTTGTCGCGGGGCAGGTCCACGCCGGCAATACGCGCCATATTTGCTGCACCTCCATAGTACCTTATTACCTTATTGCCGCTTCGCGGCAATAAAAAACAAGAATTCGGGTTGCGGGCTGCGGGGGCAGCCCACGCTGGAACGATACGGGAACTGGGGCGTTGCCCTAGCCCTGCTTTTGCTTATGCTTGGGGTTTTGGCAGATCACCATCACACGGCCATGCCGCTTGATGATCTTGCACTTCTCACACATGGGCTTCACACTGGGTCTGACTTTCATGCCGGCTGCCTCCTTTTCTACTTGCTCCGCCAGGTGATCCGCCCGCGCGAGAGATCGTAGGGCGACATCTGTACCGTGACCTTGTCGCCGGGCAGGATGCGGATGAAGTTCATGCGGAGCTTGCCCGAAATGTGGGCCAGGATCTTGTGCCCGTTTCCAATGTCCACGGAAAACATGGCGTTCGGCAACGCATCCAGAACGATCCCTTCGGCTTCGATCATGTCGTCTTTCGCCACGTGGATTCCTCCTTTGCTCCTCTTCGGCCCCGGGGCCGTTCACCCTGCTGCCGCGAAGCGGCAACAAAATCCGCCAGCGCGCGGCGCACCTCGTTGTTGGTCACTTTCTCGCCCGCCCTGATCTTGCCCGCCGCGCGGGCGTCCGACGACGCCACAAACGCGACATGCTTTCGCTTTTTCCGTTTGGGCGCTTCCACCCGCCGACGGCTCCCGTCGGCCAAGACGACGTATGCCCCGTCGATGTCCAATATAAAAAACAACCCTCCGGCGTCATGACCGCGCAGAGACCGGACTATGTCGGACGCCTTCATGGATCACTCTTCCTCTTGCCAGGCGGTGAGCCGTTCCGGCTCCCCGCGGGTGATGAGCACGGTGTGCTCATAATGGGCCGACAGCCGCCCGTCCTGCGTCACGACGGTCCACCCGTCGGACAAAACCCGTACGGCAAAGCCGCCTGCGTTCACCATTGGTTCGATGGCCAATGTCATGCCGGGCAGCAGCCGCGGCCCCCGGCCCGGCAGCCCGAAATTCGGCACATCCGGGTCCTCGTGGAGCTGCGCGCCCACGCCGTGGCCGGTAAAAGCCCGCACCACCGAAAACCCGTTTGCCTCCGCATGCCGCTGGACGGCATGGGAGATGTCTGACACGCGGGCGCCCTCGCGCGCCGCGGCGAGACCTTTGTAAAAACACGCCCGCGTCTCTCGGATGAGCCTCAGCGCCTCCTCGGACACCCGCCCCACCGGGAAGGTGGCCGCCGCGTCCCCATGAAACCCGTCCAGGTACGCGCCCGCGTCGACGCTCACAATGTCACCCTCCCGAAGGACGCGCGAGCCGGGGATGCCGTGGATGACCTCCTCGCCCACCGACACACAGGCCGAGGCGGGGAAGCCCCGGTAGTGCAAAAATGACGGCGCGGCGCCGGCTTTTTGGATGGTCTCGCGCACCACACGGTCGATTTGCCTCGTCGTCACGCCGGGGGTGATGAAGCGGCGGGCCGCCAGCAGCGCCTGCCCCGTGACCGCGCCGGCCCGGCGCATGGCGTCGATCTCCCGCGCGGACTTGACTGGGATCACGGCAGCGCCTCCAGCGCCTCCAGACAGCGCTCCGTGACTTTCTCGATGGGATCTCGCGCCGCGATGACCCGCAGCAGGCCGCGCGATTCGTAATGGCCCTTCAGCGGCTCCGTGTTTTCGTGGTAGGTGATGAGCCGCGCGCGCACCACCGCCGGAACGTCGTCGTCGCGCTGATAAAGCTCACCGCCGCAGCGGTCACAGACGCCCTCGACAGCGGGGGGGTTCACTTGCACATGGTAGGTGTTCCCACACAGCCGGCAGGAACGCCGCCCCGACATGCGCCGTTCGATGTCCTCGTCTGGCACTTCGAGGCTGAGCACCGCCTGCACCGCCGCCCCAATGCCGTCCAGCGCGATGGCCTGGGCGATCGTACGCGGGAAGCCGTCCAGGAGAAAACCCCGGTTGCAGTCCGGCTCGGCAAGGCGTTCCCGGACGATGCCGATCATCACCTCGTCCGGCACCAGCTGCCCGGCGTCGATGTAACTCTTGGCGGCCACACCCACCTCGGTGCCCTGGCGGATGGCCTCGCGCAGGATGTTGCCCGTGGAGATGGCGGGGATGCCGAGCCGGCGGCTGAGCACCTCCGCCTGCGTACCCTTACCCGAACCGGGCGAACCCAGCAAAACAATATTCATGGCGCCAAACCCTTTCCGCCGCGCCGCGGCCTTATTCGAGGAAGCCCTTGTAGTGGCGCATGAGCATCTGCGACTCAATGGCTTTGACGGTCTCCAGCGCCACGCCGACGACAATGAGCAGCGAGGTGCCGCCCAGGGCCAAGTTGAGATTGGGGAAGGCGATGCCCATGAGGGCCGGCATCACGGCAATGATGCCGAGGAAAATCGCGCCGAAGAGTGTCACCTTGTAGAGCACCTTTCGGATAAAGTCGGCGGTCGGCTTGCCCTGGCGGAACCCGGGGATGGAACCCCCGTTTTGCTTGAGGTTATTGGACACCTCGATGGGGTTGAACTGCACGGAGGTGTAGAAGTAGCTGAACAAAATGATGAGCACAAAGTATACGGCGTTGTAGAGCACCGACTGCGAGCTGAACCACGCGAGCTTGTCGCCCGCGCCGAAGAAGGCCGCGATGGTGGACGGAAACGCCGTGATGGAGCTGGCGAAGATGATGGGCATAACGCCCGACATGTTGACCTTGAGCGGCAGATAGGTGCTCTGCCCGCCGTACATCTTGCGCCCGACCACCCGTTTCGCATACTGCACCGGGATGCGCCGTTCGGCGTTGGTGATGAACACAACAAAGGCCACGACCGCGCCGACTCCGATGAGGATGATCG
>JAIRML010000248.1 GCA_031258665.1 Oscillospiraceae bacterium
GGGAGTGGGTGGCAAACAGCGTCCGCGCGCCGAGGCGGCCCGACGCCGCGTATTCCAGCACGGCCCGCGCCACGCTCATGCCGTCGAATGTGGAGGTGCCGCGCCCGATCTCATCCAAGATCAGCAGACTGCCGGCCGTGGCGTGCCGCAGGATCTCGGCCACTTCGGTCATCTCCACCATGAAAGTGGAGCGCCCGCCGGCCAGATCGTCGGATGCGCCGATCCGGGTGAAGATGCGGTCCGTCACGCCGATGCGCGCGGAGGCGGCCGGCACAAAGCTGCCGATCTGGGCCATCAGTGTGATGAGCGCGACCTGGCGCATATAGGTGGACTTGCCGGCCATGTTGGGGCCGGTGATGATGCTCACCGGGGACTTGCCGTCCAGTTCGGCGTCGTTCGGCACAAACAGCCCGCTCTCCAGCATCCGCTCCACCACCGGGTGGCGCCCCTCCCGGATGCGGATGACGTCCGAGTGGTCGACCTCCGGCATGACATACCGGTACAGCGCCGCCGCCTCGGCCAGCGAACACAGCACATCTGCGCCGGCCACCACCTGGGCGGAGCGCTGGACGCGGTGGGCGTTTTGGGAGAGGGTCTCCCTGAGCGCCTGAAACAGTTCGTACTCGAGCGCTGTCAGCCGCTCCTGGGCGGTGAGGATCGTGCTCTCCATCTCCTTGAGGCCGTCTGTGATGAAGCGCTCGCACCCGGCCAGCGTCTGTTTGCGGATGTAGCCCTCCGGCACGAGGTGATAGTGGGTGCGGGTCACCTCGATGTAGTAGCCGAAGACTTTGTTGTAACCGATCTTCAGGCTCTTGATGCCGGTCCGCTCCCGCTCCGCCGCCTCCATGCGGGCCACCAGCCCTCGCGTGTCCCGCAGAACGCCCCGCAGCCGGTCGACCTCCGCGTCATAGCCGTCGCGGATGAAGCCGCCCTCCCGCACGGAGTGGGGCGGCGCGTCCGCAAACGCCTTGTGCAGCGTCTCGCGGAGGTCCGTCAGAGGGTCCAGCGCCTCCAGCAGCTCGCGCAGCAGCGCCGACTGCGCGCCGGAGAGCAGCGCCTTGACAGCGGGGAGCTTTTCGAGCGTGTCGGCCAACGCGCGCGCGTCCCGGCCGCCGCCGCCGCCGAGTACGAGGCGGCCGATGAGGCGCTCCATGTCGGCGACACCGGAGAGCGCGGCGCGCAGCTCGCCGCGCAGTTCGGCGCCCCGCGTGAGCTCGTCCACCGCGCGCAGCCGGCGGGTAATGTCCACGGGCCCAAGCAGCGGTTTTTCGATCCAGCCGCGCAGCAGCCGCCCACCCATCGGCGTCTTTGTGTGGTCCAGCACCCAGAGAAGGCTGCCCTTCTTGCCCCCGTCCTGCAGCGCAGCCGTCAGTTCCAGGTTGCGGCGGGCCGTCAGGTCGAGCTCCATAAAGCGGCCCTGCGCGTACACGTGGAGAGAACCGAAACAGGCCGCGCCGCTCTTTTGTGTCTCCCGCAGGTAGTGCAGCAGGCCGCCCACCGCGCGGACGGCCTGGCGACGGCCCTCCACCCCGAGCGCCGCCGCGCTCTCGGCCTTGCACTGCGCCAGCATGGCCTCCAAGGCGCGCGCCTCGTCAAAGGCCTCCTGCGCGGGCCGCTCCACGGCGCAGCCCAGCCGGTCCCGCAGAAAACCGACGAGGGCGCCGTTTTGGGCGGCGCCCTCGTCGAGCACAGCCTCCCGGGGCGCGAAGCGCCCGAGTTCGCACAGCGCCGGCTGCAGGAGGTCCTCACCGCTCACCTGGGTGGCGTACGCCTCGCCGGTGGTGATGTCCGCGAAGCACAGGCCGACGCCCTCCGCGCCCCAGAATACGGCGCAGATGAAGTTGTTGCGGGACTCGTCGAGCATGGAGGCCTCTGTCACCGTGCCGGGGGTGACAATGCGCACCACCTCCCGGCGCACAAGCCCCTTGGCGGCCTTTGGGTCCTCCGTCTGCTCACATAGCGCCACTTTGTAGCCCCGCTCCACGAGCCGGGCGATGTAGCTCTCGGCCGCGTGGTACGGGACGCCGCACATCGGCACGCGGTCCTCCTCCCGCTCGGCACCCCGGTCGCGGGTGGTCAGCGTGAGGTCAAGCGCCCCGGCCGCCACGCGGGCGTCCTCCCCAAACATCTCGTAAAAGTCGCCCAGGCGGAAAAACAACAGACAGTCGCCCGTCTGCGCTTTGAGTTCCCGATATTGGCGCATCATCGGCGTATTCTCCGGCACGGCGCGCCCCCCCCTTTTGCCTCGTGGTAAACGAAGAGGGACCCCATTTTATGGAAAATGATTACCATAAAACGGAAATCCATCCTTGGTGTTCACGGCCATCCGCCGCAGTTTGACAGCCGTCTTTTGTACAGAAGCAGTGTAACAGAAAAAACACGCGGCGTCAATGACACAATATTCAGGATAAACGCCCTCGTTCATTATATTTTTCCAGTAAAATCATTTCTTGTTCAGCGCGACAATCACATCTCCTGCCGCGAAGACCCAATCGGGCGACACGGGAACGTTGAGTTTCTCCCCGCGCATTACGGCAATAATCGTCAGTCCGTGCTTGCGGCGAATGTCGAGTTCTGCGATTGACTTGCCGACCCATTGCGGCAAAGGCGGTTGTTCCTCGATTGCGTAATGCTCCGACTCGTCGAGGATTTCAAGCACATTCGAGCTTGTCA
>JAIRML010000280.1 GCA_031258665.1 Oscillospiraceae bacterium
GTTTCCTCCAACAGCGCCGCGGCGGCGGTCAGCACACCCGCCCGGCCCGCCTCGTAGGTGAGCCCCCCCTGGAGGTACGCGTCGAAGGGCGGCCGCATGGGCGCGTCACACGAGAGTTCAAGAGACGCCCCCTGCACAAAGGTCCCCGCCGCCATGACGACCGGGCAGTCGTACCCGGGCATTGCCCACGGCTCCGGCACCGCAAAACTGTCCACCGGCGCGCCGGCCTGGACCCCCCGGCAGAAGCGCAGCAGCGGCTCCGGGGCGCCAAAACGAACCATCTGAATGATATCGCCGCGCGGCGCGCACGGTTTTGGGTCAGTTTCATAACCGAGTTTTTCCATCAGCGCGGCACAAAACGCGGCGGTCATCAGCGCCTGCGACACCGCGTGCGGCGCCTGAAACAGGCCCTGGAAGAGGGCACGGTTTTGCCCCAGCGTCGCGCCGCAGGCGCGGCCGATACCGGGGGCCGTCAGTCGGGCGGCCGCTCGCTCGACCAATTCATGTCGGCCCGCCACATAGCCGCCGGTGAGCGCCAGTCCGCCGCCCGGGTTCTTGATCAGCGACCCGGCCACAAGATCGGCGCCCACGGCGCAGGGTTCCCGCGTCTCCGTGAATTCTCCGTAACAGTTGTCGACGACGACGGACGACGACGGATTTTCCGCCTTCACCAGACGCACAAGCGCCTCTATGTCCTCGACCGACAGCGCGCGCCGGGCCTCGTATCCGCGCGAGCGCTGGACCAGCACGGCGCGCGCCGCCGGGTTCCGCACCGCCTGCCTGAGCGCGTCCCAGTCGGGCGTACCCTCCGGCGTCAGCGCCACACTGCGAAAGCCGACGCCATAGTCGCGCAGCGACCCCATGTCCGTTCCGCGCAGCCCGATGACGCCGTGGAGTGTATCGTAGGGCAGCCCCGTGGCCGACACCAGGGTGTCGCCCGGCCGCAGCGCGGCGAAGAGCGCGCAGGCCATGGCGTGTGTGCCGCTGACGAATTGGACGCGCACCAGCGCGTCCTCGGCGCCCATCAGGTTGGCGTAGACGGCGTCCAGCGCGGCACGCCCCGCGTCGTCGTAGCCGTATCCGGTTGTGCCGCCAAAATGCCCGTCGGACACGCGCTGGGCGGCCAAAGCGGCCAACACGCGGCGCGTGTTTTCGTGCGCCGTGCGCGCAAACGCCGCAAAACAGGCGGAGACCTCGGCCTCCGCCTGCGCGGCCAGTGCCGGGAGCCGCCCGCTCAACCCGCCGCCTCCCCCGCCCCTAGGGCGGCTCGCCCCAACGCGAAGGCCCGCCGATTGATCTCCAGGAATTTCGGCTTCACCGAGACCCTGAGCGCCTCGTCCCACACCTCGGGCGTAAAACCGACGAGCTGGGAGGCGGCGCCCAGCAACACCACATTGGACACGCGGGCGCTGCCCAGCCCAACCGCCAGATCGTGCGCCCGTACCACATACGCCTGCAACCCCCGGACACGCACCGCGTCCGCGATGCCCTCCGGGTACGCGGCCTGCCCGGTGATGACCGGCATCGGCAGGATGATCTGCGTACTCATGACCACGGCGCCATCTGGGCGCACATGACCCATCCAACGCAGCGCCTCGAGCTGTTCCAGCGCGATGAGCAGATCGGCCTCGCCCTCCGGGATGAGCGGAGAGGCCACCTTGTCCCCGGCGCGCACATATGTGATGACGCTGCCGCCGCGCTGGCTCATTCCGTGCACCTCGCTGACCTTGACATCCATCCCCACAGACAGACAGGCGGCGCCCAAAATCCGGCTGGCCAGCAGGGACCCCTGCCCTCCGACGCCGGCGATCAAAAGGTTCTTCATACTCTCCGCTCCCCTTCCGGATGTATCGCGCCGAACCGGCACAGGCGGGCGCAGAGCCCGCAGCCGACACAGAGCGCGCGGTCGATGGTCATGGTCCGCCCGTCGGCGCGGATGGCCGGGCACCCGATGTTCATACAGGCCCGGCACCCCCGGCAGCTCGGTCCATCGATGGCCAGCGGCGTCTCCCGCCTGACGTACGGCAGCAAAACACAGGGCCGGCGGGCTACGATGACCGATGGCTCCGACGCCGCCAGTTCCTCCCGCAGGGCCGTCTCCATCCCCGTCAGGTCGTGCGGGTCCAGCACGCGTACGCGCCCCACGCCCACGGCGCGGCACAGCGCCTCGATGTCCAGCTTGTGCGTCGGCGCGCCCTGCAGCGTGCGTCCGGTGGCCGGGTTCTGCTGGTGGCCCGTCATGCCGGTGATGGCGTTGTCCAAAATCAGCACCGTGCCGTGGCTCCTGTTGTAGACCATGTTGATAAGGCCTGTGACGCCGGAGTGAAAAAAAGTCGAGTCCCCGATGACCGCCACCGTCAGGCCGGCCATCTCCGGCCTGACCTGGACGAACCCGTGCAAGGAAGACACCGACGCGCCCATACAGACGCAGAGGTCAATCGCGGAGAGCGGCGGCGCGGCGCCGAGCGTGTAGCAGCCGATGTCACCTGTGACCGTGAGTTTCATCTTATGGAGCACATGAAAAAGCCCTCTGTGCGGGCAGCCGGGACACAGCACCGGCGGACGGCCTGGCGCGGCCGCCGGCGCCCGCGCGGGCATTTCCGCACCCAATATGGCTGAGCGCACCTGTTCGGCGGTGTACTCCCCAAGCGGGGAAAACAGCGCTTTCCCCTTTACGGCGAGGCCCAGCTTGCGGCAGTGTGTCTCAATAAAGTCGTCGAGTTCCTCAATGACAAAGAGCGCATCCACCTCGGCGGCGAACGCGCGCAGGCTCGCTTCGGGCAGCGG